>NZ_BAACAP010000167.1:0-44384 GCF_045865695.1 Scytonema hankhaensis NUACC26 | reverse complement strand
GGAAGTTCGCGAAGAAGTCAAAGAGGAAGTTCGCGAAGAAGTCAAAGAGGAAGTTCGCGAAGAAGTCAAAGAGGAAGTTCGCGAAGAAGTCAAAGAGGAAGCTAAGCAGGAAGAAGCAAGACAGTTAATTGTGCGTCAACTTGAACGTCGCATAGGGAGAGTCGATCGGCAATTGCAAGAGCGCATGACTCGGTTATCAGTAGCACAACTAGAGAATTTAGCGCTTGCACTATTAGATTTTTCTGATGAATCGGATTTGTTAACTTGGCTGCAAGAGAATTCTAATTAATTCGGTGAAAGAGGTGAGAAAGCGATCGCCTCTTCAAAGATAACGTGATAAAACCTCAACCATAGCTAGCCCTGTTTTTTCCCAACTGAATTGATTTGCCCTATGAATACCTTCGGTAGAAAGATGCTGACGTAATTGTGAATCAGTTGCTATTAATTGCATGGCATCGGTTATTTCCCGAACATTATAAGGATCGATCGCAATAGCAGCGTCACCAGCGACTTCTGGTAAAGAGGAAATATTAGATGTAATGACAGGCGTACCGCAAGCCATGGCTTCTAAAACGGGAAAACCAAATCCTTCCCAAAGACTAGGGAAAACTAGAGCGATCGCACCACCAATAATTTTGGGTAAATCTTGATAAGGAACATAGTTGAGGAATTTGATTTGATGGATAACATTGAGTTCCTCAGCTAGTTTTTGCAGGTTGGGAGTGTAACGTTTGTCTTGTGGTCCGGCAAACCACAGTTCATAATCTTTATTATTAGGTATTGCAGCAAAAGCCGAAATAAGTCTGAGCAAGTTTTTATAGGGGTCTTGTCGCCCAAGATAAAGGAAGTAGGGACATTTGGCGAGATAATCTTGCTCGTTAGCCTCCCAAGAAACAGGGTAAAAACGACTAGTATCATGCGCCAAGGGAATCCGAGTAATTTTGCTTTCTGGTATGCGGTAGAACTCAGTGATATCCTTAGCTGTAGAATGAGAGTTACAAACAATATGTTGTGCTTGATTCAGTACTTGAGGAATGTAATAGCGAAAATAGTATGTGAGTGGCGAAAAAAGGTTGGCAAAGCGTATTGGTATGAGGTCATGAACCATAACAATAAAACGGCACTTTCCATACAAAGGTGCTTCCGGAATAGGCGAAAATATTAAATTAGATTCTAGCTTTTTATAAATTTGAGGCAATTGAACTTGAGTCCATACAAGACGCTCAAAATGCCCTTTTGTCCCTTGAGCAGGTGTGAGATTATCAGGAATTAAATAACAATTAAAGTCAGGTTCTTTATAAGCCGTTAATAAAGTTGGATTGAGAGTTTTTAAATAAGGAAAAAGATTTTTTGCATAGTTGCTTATACCAGTAGGCTGAGAAAAAACAACCGATAGATTAATTAATAATTTGCTCATCTAGGACTATAATTAGATTTAAAAAACTTAGTAGGGTGGGCATAGCCCACCACTATTGAAAATTTGTCATTATTGTATAACAATTATTTACTATTTACGATGTCAGATCCCCGACTACTTAGAGAAGTCAGAGATATAGAGTTCGCCTCAAATACATCAACACTCCAAAAAACTTACCAAATGCGACTTGAGGTTTGACAAATATCAAAATAAAAGCGTAGGCAAGTAACCGGATTAATCGAAGCATTAGAATAAAATAATTTGTATACTTCCCTAAAGTAATTAAATAACTATAAGTACTATGCTTGATTTTTCTAAACACGTATTTGTTGGTAATTGAAGAGGGCTGATGGACGACACCAAATTGCTTTGTCGCTGCAATAGTATGTCCTTGATTTGCATATCTCCTGCATAAGTCAAAATCTTCGTAGTAGAGAAAATAAGTTTGGTCAAATTGAGGAACATTATCAAATTTACGGAGATTCACAATTAAACTACAACCTGATACCCAGTCACAAGTTACGAATTCTGTTTCTGTATTTGTTAATAAATCTTGAGTGCTAATAGTTCCGGTTGTAGGAGTAAAGCATCCACCAGCAAACCAAATTTCTCCTGTGGGGGTATGGATAATCGTACCTAAAATTGATATTTCTGGATTTGACTCAAAGAATGAGCAAACTTTATCCAAAGGGTTTTCTGACAAATAAGCATCTGGATTTATAATCCAAACAATTCCTTGAGGATCTTGCTCGTAAATCCATTTTAAACCCACATTACAAGCATGACCAAAACCTAAATTATGAGTGGCATCAAAAATCAGTACCGATTTAGTTTTGAGTTGTTCGATAGAACGATCGTTAGGCGAATTGTTAATGATTATAATCTTGTATTCACTATCTTTGTTATCTGGTAAAGAACTAATTAATTTCTTAACAAGAGCAGTGGAATAATAGTTGATAGTTAAAAAATAAATCACGTTAACTCTATTTGACTGTCATCACCAATAAGAAATCGCAAAGCCTTTGGACGACGGGGTGTAGCACTCAATAGTGCTCGTTGTCCAATCACGCTATCAATGATACGTTGATGAATTCCCACTATTTTAGCGCCTTCTAATAAAACACTGTGTTCCACATCTGTTTCAATGAGGGTACAATTATCGGCAATACTGCTATAAGGACCAATAAAACAGTTTTCTATATAACAGTTGTTACCAATGATAACGGGTCCTCTAATCGTAGAATTGATAATTTTAGCTCCATTACCAATTTTTACCCGTCCAATAACTTGACTTTGGGCATCAATTTCTCCTGAAAGAGAGGTTTTTAAATAAGTATCGAGAATTAGCCGATTGGCTTCTAGCAAATCATCCTTTTTCCCTGTGTCCAACCACCAACCTTCCAATTGACAAGCGACCACGTGTTTTTGATTGTTAATAAGATATTGAATAGCATCCGTGATTTCTAATTCGCCTCTTGTAGAAGGTTTGATGTTCGCGATCGCATCATGAATCGTGTGGGAAAAGAAATAAACACCAACCAAAGCCAGATTAGAAGGAGGATCTTTTGGTTTTTCAATTAGTTGTACCACCCGCCCTGTTTCATCGACCCTAGCCACTCCAAAAGCACTTGGATTACTTACTTGACGTAAAAGAATCAAAGCATCTTGCTGATTCTGACTAAAAACTTTCAAAAAATGACTTAAATCTCCTTGTTGAATCAAGTTATCTCCCAAATACATAAGAAATGGAGAATCTCCCAAAAAGGGACGAGCAACTCCAACAGCATGAGCAAGCCCTGCAGGTCGCTCCTGTAAGATGTAGGTGATATTTGCTCCGAAAAGTTCCCCATTTCCGGTTTTGGCTTTAACTTCTCCTCCTGTTTCCGGGCTGATAATGATGCCAATATCAGTCACCCCAGCGTTGACCGTTTCGTCAATGCAATACCATAGTATTGGTTTATTTGCAACTGGTACTAGTTGTTTTGCTCCCGTATAAGTGAGAGGTCGTAGACGTGTACCTTTACCGCCAGAGAGAATCAGTGCTTTCATAGTTATTGGGGACTGGGGATTGAGCATTGGGCATTTGCACTAACAACTAACAACTAACAAATAACCACTAACAACTGACAACTAACAACTAACAACTAACCACTAACCACTAACAATTCTTTAATCATTTGCCTAAGACTTTGCCGCCAGTAAGGTGGATAAGTTCCTAAAACTTTGGTTATTTTGGCACAAGACAGCACAGAATAGCTAGGTCGATGGGCTGGTGTCGGATACTCTGATGTTGAAATGGGGACAACTCTCTGTACTTTTAAAGGACATCCTAACTGTTGCGCTTCTTCAAAAATTGTGACAGCAAAGTCATACCAACTCGCAACTCCACTGTTGGTGTAATGATAAATCCCGGTCATTTCTGGACTAAGTTGGGGAAGAATTCGGGCGATCGCATCTGCAATATCTCTCGCCCACGTCGGACTACCAATCTGGTCAGCCACAACGCGAAGTTCTTCTCTTTCTCCTCCAAGTCTCAGCATAGTTTTGATAAAGTTACTTTTGCCATAAGTTCCATATACCCAAGCCGTGCGAAGAATGACGTAATTGGTACAAAATTTTTGAATAGCTTCTTCTCCTGCTAACTTGGTTTTGCCATAGACGCTTAGAGGAGCGAGCGGATCGGTCTCTATGTAAGGACGACTATTGTTACCATCAAAAACGTAATCAGTAGAAATATGAACTAGGAAAGCACCTAATTTGTCAGCTTCTTCAGCTAATATCCCCGGTGCTATGCCATTGACAGCCATTGCTGCTCCCACTTCACTTTCAGCTTTGTCAACGGCGGTATATGCAGCAGCGTTGATGATAATTTGAGGTTTTTTTTCTCTGATGATACTACATAGAGTATCTGGTTTGGTCATGTCTATCGTTGGACGTGCAACTGCAACGGTATTTCCGTAAGAGTTCAGGATTTTTTGCAGTTCTGTACCCACTTGACCGTTGCTGCCAATCAGCAGAATGGATTGACTCATTTTTTCTTCATAGTCTAGCAACAGCGAATCTAGATTATCACCGATCGCCTGCATAAAACCGGAAAATTTCTCAGTAAATTTATGTATTTTATCTTACAAGATTTTTGGTATTTATTTTGATACCATATTTGCTTGTGTTCCCATTTAACATTTCTTCTTAAACTCTCAGCTTGAAAAATTCAGTATTTTCATGGTTTGAAGTGTGATGGCATAGGGAATACCAAGGTAAAACAAACCTATTAAGTATCTCTTTGAACTCGACCTATGTCCGCAAATTCATTTGATGTGAATTTTTATCGAAGTGCTAATCCAGACCTCAGCAATATGACAGACACACAGGCGCTGTCACATTTTCAAAATTTTGGTCTCAATGAAAATCGCCTTTTCTCTCCATTAGTGGACTTGTCCTTTTACCGTGCTAGCAATAGCGATCTAGCTAGTTTCAGTAACCAACAAGCTTACGAGCATTTATCCAATTACGGTATTTCTGAAGGACGGAAATTTTCACCCTTTGTTGACCTCAATTTCTACCGCCAGAACAACGGCGATCTTGCAGCATTTAGTAACGAGCAACTTTTTGACCATTTACAAACCTATGGTTTAACTGAAGGTCGCCAAGCATCACCCTTCGTCGATATCAGCATGAGTCGCGACTATGCTGGTAATGCGTTGAATCTGGCTCGTCAGATTGTTTTAGATTCCCAAACTGTTGTATACAGGGAATCTATTGGGGATGCAGACCAAAATGATTACTACCGTATAGACCTAAGTTCTCAAACCAACCTTAACTTAAGAGTCAATGGTTCAAGTGCAAATGCAGACCTACAACTACTAAATAGTAGCGGACAGATCGTATCAGCATCGACTAATAACGGTGCTGCAAATGAAACATTAAGTGTTAGCAATTTACAAGCTGGTACTTATTACGTTCGCGTTTATCAAGGAGTTGGCGATGCAAATACTAACTATAACTTGAGTCTGTCTGCCACACATACATCATTACCCGTACCCACTTCAGCCCCACAACCTCTAAGTCCGGGTAACAATTCTTTCATACAGAGTATTTTAGAGTTGACAAATATCGAACGCCAGAAAGCAGGCTTGCAACCGGTACAGTTGAGTGACAAGTTAAATAATTCAGCCCAGACACACGTTCAAAATATGGCAACCAAAGACTTTTTCAACCATACCGATCCTAATGGTGCTTCTGTGGGCGATCGCGCTAAAGCAGCAGGCTTCCAATATTCCGCGATCGCAGAAAATATTGCTGTAGGTCAGTCAACACCCCAACAAGTTTTTCAAGGATGGATGAACAGCTCGGGACATCGTGCCAATATACTGAATCCAGCCTATCAATTCCTTGGAGTTGGATACTACTACCTTGCCAATGATACTGGCAATGTTAATTACAACCACTATTGGGCGCAAGATTTAGGTGCTCTTGCTTAAACAGAAAAACTTTTCTTTTACCTTCCTGATATTCAGTGCGGATAATACGTATTTAGGGTGCTCATACTGAAAATATAAATTGTTTGTAAAACTTACTCACTGTGTTGCTTGAATGTTTTTAAAACATAGGGCGTAGGGGAACACTAAACATAGCTAACTGTAAGTTAGCCATGATGTTCTAAAACTACAAATATGTCCGCAAGCTTATTCAACGCAAATTTCTATCGTGCAGCTAATTCCGATCTCGCCAGCTTCAACAATACCCAATTACAGTTACACTTCCAAAATTATGGTTTGAATGAGGGTCGCCGCTTCTCTCCACTTGTAGATCTAAACCTCTATCGTTCTAGTAATAGCGAGCTCACTAATTTTAGCTACCGTCAAGCTTACGAACATTTACAAAGTTTTGGTATTCAAGAAGGTAGAAAATTTTCAGCGTTTTTTGACTTCAACTTTTACCGTGCTACCAACAATGACTTAGCTAGCTTAAATAACGAGCAACTGTTTGAGCATCTGCAAAACTATGGGATGCGCGAAGGTAGAAAATTTTCAGCGTTTTTTGACTTCAACTTTTACCGTGCTACCAACAATGACTTAGCTAGCTTAAATAACGAGCAACTATTTGAGCATTTACAAAACTATGGGATGCGCGAAGGAAGGCAGTTCTCTTCTTTTGTCAACCTTAACTTTTACCGTAGTATCAATAGTGACTTATCTGGTTTAAGTAATAATCAAGCCCTACAGCATCTCATCATCTTTGGTCTTGAAGAAGGACGCCGTTTTTCACCGTTTGTCGATCTTAATATCTATCGGGCTGCTAATCCTGATTTGTTTGCTACAGGTGCAAATAATAGCCAGTTGTTAGAGCATTTGGAAACTTATGGTGTTGCTGAGGGACGGAGATTTTCCGTATCTTTTGATAGCAATTATTATCGCAATACCTATTCCGATTTGAGGACAGCAGGGCTGTCTTACAATCAGTTATTTGAGCACTTTCAAACTTATGGGTTAAATGAAGGACGTGCTTCTTCAGTATCTTTTAATGTTAGCTATTACCTAGCTAATAATTCTGACTTAAAAGCATTAAACTTTAACAATCACCAAGCACTGCAACATTTTGAGATTTTTGGGTTTCTAGAAAAACGCCAAGCTTCTGTACCAAACTCAATTTCTCCATTAAGCAACCGATATGACAATACTTTAGGGAGTGCTTTTAACTTTGACATTGTCAATAGCAGTCGCAATGTCACCAACCAATTTATCGGTACTACCGATCGCGACGATTATTACCGTTTTACTTTAGCTCAGTTTAGTAATGTTAGCATATCCCTAACTGGTTTAAGCGATTTTGTTTCCTTATCGCTCATCTATGACAACAACGGTAATGGTATATACGATTCTAGTGATTATGAGCGGTTGACTTATGATTATGGAAGTACCTATGATAAAGCCTCGATCGGTACTACCTTAGAAGCTGCGACTTACTTCATTCGCGTCTCTACAGACTACTCTGATGACAACAGCAATTATGGCTTAGGAGTAACCGTAACTACGGCTTCACGCACAACTCCAAAAGATCCGGGTAACTCTTTTGCTACGGCTGTTGATGTCGGAACACTCAACTTAAATCGAAGTTTTACGGATTTTGTTGGTAGTGCCGATCGTGACGATTACTACCGCTTCAACCTCGCTCAAAATAGCAACGTTAATTTATCTTTAAGTGGTTTAAGCGATCTTGCTTATATCGCTCTCATCTACGACAGTAATGGTGACGGCGTATATGATTCCAACGAGCAAATAGAATATGACTTAGGTAGTATGTACGATAATGCTCAAGTTAGTTCGACTTTGGCTGCTGGTAATTACTTCCTTCGCATCTACACCGACTACTCCAACAACAACACGAACTATACATTGGGATTATCAGCGACGGTTGCTCCTCGCACAACACCAAAAGATCCTGGGAGTACTTTTGACACGGCTGTTGATGTCGGTACCTTGTATTCCAACCGCAGCTACACGGATTTCGTGGGTAGTGGAGACCGCAACGACTACTACCGCTTCACTTTAGCTCAAAACAGTAAAGTTAGCCTGTCTTTATCTGGTTTGAATGATTCTGCTTATATGGAATTGATTTATGACAGCAATGGGAATGGTGTATACGATTCAAGCGAGCAATTAGAATTTGGATCGGGTTATAGCTACGGTAACACTCCAATCAATGCCACGTTAGCAGCAGGCACTTACTTTGTTCGTGTTAACACTGATTCATTTATCTATAATACGAATTACACCCTAAGTTTGACACAATCTGCCTACAACGCCAATCCTGTCGATCCAGGTAACAGTATGAGCACTGCTCTAAACCTGGGTACATTAAGTGGAACCCGCATATATAAAGATGTATTAGGTGTTAGCGATCGCGAAGACTGGTTTAGCTTTAATTTATCTGGCTATAGCAACAGTAACTTCAACTTATCTTTAACCAATTTATCTGATTCGGTATGTGTAGAACTCATTTATGATACTACCAACAATGGTATCTACGATCCTGCTGAACGATTAAGATCTGACTGCGGCGATAGCTATGATAGTGCTTCAATTAAAGTAGCATTGGGAGCAGGTACTTACTTTATTCGAGCATACACTACTGACTATTGGAACAATAATACTGGTTACACTCTGACATTATCTGCATAGTCATTCTCACTCGTCAGCGAGAAAAAGCCAATTTGTACAGTGCGTAAGTCCTACCAAACATAGATTTCGCTGAAAATGACGACGAAGGTTGAGAAAAAGATGAAAAACGTTGGATGGACAGTCTGCTAGCAAGAAAGGACTTGTTTTTTTAAGTACGGAATGCGGAGTCTTGTGTTACGCTCCTAACTGGAAATTGATTTATGTTAGGTTATAAGAGAGTGATTCCAGAATTTGATGAAAATGGTAATTTACCACTAGGAGTACATTGGGCAGAATGGGAGGAATTTGTAGAGCGATTTGGTAATAATGAACGGAGGTTATCTTTAATACAGGGATTACAAATAGCAATGAAGCAGCTAAAAGCAGCTGGTTCCAGGACTATTTATATTAATGGTAGCTTTGTTACTACTAAATCTAAACCAGGAGATTTTGATGCTTGTTACGATAACGAAACTGTAGATACCGATTGCCTCAGAATTAATGCACCCCGATTGCTCAATCATTATGACCGTGCTGGACAGAAAGCTAAGTATAGAGGTGAGATTTTTCCAGTCAACCAACCTGTTGGTAATTATGGCATAAATTCTTTTGAATTATTCCAACGGAATAGAAATCGAAATAAAAAAGGCATTATCGCGATAGATTTAATGAGGTGGAACTATGATTAAAGATGACAAACAGTATGAATACACTCAATATTTAGCAGGCGAATTTAAAAAATCCATAGCCGCAATGGAAAAAGATGAAGCCGAAAAAATCAACGCTGCTCAGAGATGGGAACTAAACCGAAGCGCATTACAATCTCATTTAGATAAATTAAAAGCTGAAATTGCTGAATACGAAAATCTCACATCTCACGATAGTCACGCACCCATCGTGCTGACACTGAATGATATTTATTATCTACCGCAACTTCTTATTAAAGCTCGTATAACGGCAAAACTCAGTCAAAAAGAACTTGCTGATTTAGTTGGATTAACGGAAGAACAAATTAAAAATTATGAAGCTAAAGATTATGAAGATGCTAGTTTCATGGATGTGATAGGTGTATTTATGGCGCTTGAAATAAAAGTACAAGGTAAGTTTTTAGTTCCTTTAGATATTCTTAGAAGAACACCAGTTACAAAAGAAGAATTACTCTCTTCATCCAAGACAATAAAAAAGAGCTTATTACTATAGATTAGGTGAGATGTAAACCGTGCTTAAAGATGAAAAACAGTAATTTCCCGTATTTACACTGAAAAAAAGCTATAGGACATGGGGAACACTAACGATAACAGAAAGTGTTTCAAAAAGTTCTTAAACTTTAACTATGTCCGTAAATCTATTTAATGCTAATTTTTACCGTGCTGCTAATCCTGACTTAGCAGGTTTTGATAATAACCAATTACATTCGCATTTTCAAAACTATGGTCTAAATGAGGGGCGTCACTTTTCTCCTCTTATAGATCTCAACTTTTACCGTGCTAGTAATAGCGATCTAGCTAATTTTAATAACTCCCAAGCTTACGAGCATTTACAAAACTACGGTATTCAGGAAGGAAGAAAATTCTCACTCTTGTTTGATTTCAACTTCTACCGTACTAACAACGGAGATTTAGTCAGCTTAAACAACGAGCAACTGTTTGAGCATCTCCAAAATTATGGTTTGAGTGAGGGACGTGAATTCTCTTCTTTTGTGAATCTTAACTTTTACCGTAGTGTTAACAGTGACTTGTCAGGTTTTAATAACAACCAAGCGTTGCAACATTTTGTCAATTATGGTTTGGAGGAAGGACGCCGCTTTTCACCATTTATCGATCTCAATATCTATCGGGCTGTCAATCCTGACTTATTGGCTGTAGGTTTCAATAACACTCAATTGTTACAGCACTTGGAAACCTTTGGTGTTACTGAAGGACGTAGGTTGTCTGTCTCTTTTAATAGCAATTATTACCGTAACATTCATAGTGACTTAATTGCAGTAGGTTTTAATAACACTCAAGCATTTGAACACTTCCAGAAATATGGTTTGCAAGAGGGACGCGCTTCCTCTGAATTCTTTAATGTTAGTTATTATCTGGCTAATAATTCTGATTTAAAAGCATTAAACTTCAGCAATCAACAGGCGCAACAACACTTTGAGATTTTTGGATTTCTGGAAAATCGTCTAGCAGTTCCATCAGACTCTCTCTCTCCATCAGCTAACCGAGATGACAATACATTGGGTAATGCTTTTAATATCGGTTTTCTCAATAGTAGTCGCAATTTTACCAATCAGTTTATTGGTACGAACGATCGCAATGACTATTATCGCTTAACCCTCACTCAAACGAGTTACTTTAACTTATCCTTGACGGGTTTAAGCGATTACGCTGATATTGAAGTCATTTTTGATGCCAATAGTAATGGAGTGTACGATTCTAACGAACTGTTGTACGACGGTTTTGGTAGTAGTAACCAACAAGGTTCAATTAACACGATACTAGGAGCGGGGACTTATTTTATTCGTATCTTTTGTGCTGACTCAATCACAAACACAAACTATACACTAGGAGTATCAGCAACAGCTGCTCCACGTACAACACCAAAAGAGCCAGGTAACACTTTTGAGACAGCCGTTGATGTTGGCGTCTTAAACACAAAGCGTAGTTTTACAGATTTCGTGGGGAGTAGCGATCGCAACGATTACTACCGCTTCAGTTTAGCCCAAACTAGCAACTTTAATCTTTCGTTAAGTGGTTTAAGTAGCTATGCAGACGTAGAGTTAATTTTTGATAGTAATGGTAACGGTATATATGATAGCAATGAAAAGTGGTATCAATCTGATGGTAATCCTTGGAGAAATGGTGCAATTAATACAATATTAGGAGCAGGAACTTACTTTATTCGTGTCTATACTGCTGACTTCATAGATAATACTAATTACACTCTTGAAATTATTAATGGTTAGGTGATTATCGCTCGCTAGAGACTCTCAATAAAAAGTCTCCAAAAATCTCTTGTAGTACGGGCGTCTCGCCCGTCAGCAAGCATGGGCATGCGGGGACGTCTACCCCACAATAGGTCGAATTTATTTTTTGCAGAGCTCTTGGCAATTAGCAATTAGCCCTTATAAAAAAACATCTGCTGTTTTAAAAGACTGACCGGCAGCATCTTTGGGAGATAGGATAGGTAGAGTCGTCAAATTCCAATCTATAGCTAAATCGGTATCGTCCCAAATAATACAGCGCTCGTATTTAGGTGCGTAGTAATCTGTAGTTTTGTAGAGAACTTCGGCTATTTCCGAAAGGACAACAAAACCATGAGCAAAACCAGGTGATATCCATAATTGTCGTTTATTAACATCACTGAGTTCGCAGCCGATCCATCGACCGAAAGTGGGCGAACTTTTTCTAATGTCCACAGCTACATCAAAGATAGTACCAGCGATCGCACGAATAAGTTTTCCTTGCGGTTGTTGGATTTGGTAATGCAATCCCCGCAAGACATACTGTTTTGAAGCCGAGTGATTGTCTTGTACAAAGTTGACAAAAATACCAGTTTGCTCTGTAAAAATTTTGTAGTTGAAAGCTTCAAAGAAAAAGCCGCGCTCGTCTTGAAAGACTTTTGGTTCGATAATGAGAACTTCAGGGATTTCCGTAGTGATAATATTCATTAGACCCAATCTGGCAATTCAAAATTAAACGATATAGATAATAATTGAATGTGTTGAGTATCTAACAGCATAGTGCAATATGGTTTTAGAAAAATATTTTGGCAAAAATAGCCAATTGCCATATATACTTAACTGCATTCGTGGCTCGTTCTGAGAAAAGATGATGACAAAGCCTTGGTATTGGCGATCGCTCCCTTTAGAAAATCGTACAGGTTCTGATATTTTCATTACCTTATTTCGCCATACCACCAAATATAAAATTGCCACTTTACTGGAAAGCCCTTACCCAACACCAACAGATTGTCCTCACCTATCTCAATATTCCATTTGTGCTGGCGCACCTCGAATCGTTGATGGAGTGCCACGAATGTGGACGCCACCACTTGGAGAAGTTCTACCATTTTTAGACAAGTTATTACGGACACAGGGAGACAAGTCCCCCCCTCTCCCCATTTCCCCCCTTACCCCTTATCCTCACTCCGTGGGGGTTCCGAGTCCCCCCTCTCCCCATCCCCCTCTCCCCTTCACAGGAGGCTGGTTGGGTTGGTTGGGCTATGATATGGCATGGGAAATCGAACAGCTACCTTTCAATAAACCCGATCTTCTACCATTTCCAGTAGCCTTTTGGTACGAACCAGAGTGCTTTGCTGTCCTAAACCACAAAGAGCAAATTTTATGGCTAGCCGCTAGTAGTCCTGTTGGACTCGATAAGCTTGAGAAGAAGTTAAAAGCAGCAGATGATAAGGGAATAAAATCCACCTCAGCCCTAAGTCATCAGAGCGCTTCACCTCCCAACCTCTCTACTCCCTTCTTCCACGTATCTCAACAAAAGTACGAAGCAGCAGTCAATCGTGCCAAAAAATATATTCAAGCCGGAGATATTTTTCAGGCAAATCTGTCACTTCGGTTTGAAATACAAACAACAGCTTGTGGTTGGGATGTATACCGGGTTTTGCAACAGATTAATCCTTCCCCTTTTGCAAGCTACTGGCAAACTCCTTGGGGAGAAGTTGTGAGTTGTTCCCCAGAAAGGTTAGTACAACTACAAAAATATGGAGAGACAAAATGTTATGTATCAACAAGACCCATTGCCGGAACGCGATCGCGTGGAAAGACACCTAGCGAAGATCGACAGTTGGCGCAAGAACTACTTAACAATACCAAAGAACGCGCCGAACACATTATGCTTGTGGATTTAGAACGCAATGATTTAGGACGAGTCTGTGAATGGGGAACTGTTAGTGTTGATGAATTATTGACAATTGAGCGTTACAGCCACGTCATGCATCTTGTCAGCAACATTAAAGGTGCTCTAAAATCTGAGTGTGACGCTATGGACTTAATTCGTGCCATGTTTCCTGGCGGCACAATTACGGGTTGCCCCAAAGTGCGCTGCATGGAAATTATTGAAGAACTCGAACCGACACGACGCAGCTTGTTCTACGGTTCTTGCGGCTATTTAGACTGGCGAGGTAACTTAGACTTAAATATTCTTATCCGTACCCTTCTATTAGCTCCTTGTATTACAGAGGACAAGGCAGACAAGGGAGACAAGGGAGAAGTATTAATAACCAATCCCCATTGCCCCTTATCCCCAGAGGGGGCCCCGAGTTCCCCATTGCCCCTTATCCCCAGAGGGGGCCCCGAGTTCCCCAATCAACACTGTCTGGGGACAAGTAGGATCTGGGATTGTAGCAGACAGCGATTCTGAGAGAGAATGGTACGAATCGCTGTATAAAGCGCAAGCTCAACTTCAAGCTCTGGCAGCAGTCTTAAATCAAGAGCCTTGGAGTGGTGAGACCAGAACTTGTAATTGAAACTATTAGTTAATGACTTCTGGTGGAAATAGCTCTTGACTAATAGCTCGTGACAAAATCTAATGGTTTTACACGACGAACGGCACTTTTTAGCAAAAGCTCAGCGATACATCCATCACTGTCAGAATTTTTGCACCTTTATTGATAAATCCATCATCAATCAGTATTAAATGTACTCAGAAAACTCGGAAACTTACATAAATCATCCAACTTGGGGTTTGCTTTATAAGATTTGTATGGTAGATGAGAACCAGGAGCTGTTCACTACACTTTACGCACAGCGCTTGTTCTTTTTAGTAACGACTGATGCCAAGGGTCTCAAATTTCAGTCAATTGGACGCACGGAAGCAAGAATGTTATTGGAAACCCGTTTACGTAATCTACGGCGTAGCGGACAATCACAAGAGTACGATCGGCTTCACAGTGTTTTCCAACGCACCTTCCAATGAGTAGTTCGCCCCAAGAACGTATTATTGCCATTCGCTCTTCTCTCCCAAGTTCAGTTCGGTTAATTGCTGTTACCAAACAAGTAACCTCTGACATGATGCGCCATGCTTATGCTGCCGGAATTCGCGATTTTGGAGAGAATCGCATCCAGGAGGCAGCAATCAAACAAGTTGAACTGCAAGATTTACCAGATATTACTTGGCACTTTATTGGCAAAGTGCAAAGTAACAAAGCAAAGCCTGCCATTGAGCATTTTCAGTGGATACATTCTGTAGATAGTTTGAAACTGGCTCAACGCTTAGATGGATTAGCACAGCAATTGGGGCGAAGCCCTTTAGTTTGCCTGCAAGTCAAAATTCTTAGCGATCCCAGCAAGTCAGGTTGGACTATACCACAGTTGTTAGAAGATTTATCACAGCTCGATGAATGTACAAATCTACAAATTAATGGTTTGATGACAATTCCACCACTTAGATTAAATGATTCCGAGACACTGAATGTTTTTTATCGCACTCGCGACCTAGCAAAAGAAATTCAAGAAAAAAACTTATCTAACATTAAAATGCACCAACTGAGCATGGGTATGTCAGGCGATTACCACCTAGCAATACAAGCCGGTGCAACAATGGTCAGGTTGGGAACAATCCTTTTTGGTGAAAGACTGTCTCCGTAACCAGTGACCAGTAGGTTGGGTTGAGGAACGAAACCCAACAAATCAGTAAGCAGCTCACTGGTCTCCGAATCGAATAAAGATAAAAAAAAAATAAAGATTAAAAAAAGGGTGAGATAAACTTCCCTTAGCCTTCCAGTTAAGTTATAATCTGGACTCATTATTGTGTGCAAGAGTAGCGATGAAATGGAATAATTCGTAGTAAATCGAATTTATTCGGTTTATTGGCTACACTATGGCTTGGCTTGGAACAAGTGTTTTAAGCTGTCTGTATTTGGGGTCACGATTTTGGAATCAACACAGTTCAGGGGGCATTTTCGGTTTATAAAAAAACACATACATAAAGGCTACAAACAGCGCTAAAATTTCGCTGGGTTATATGACCGTTGTAGCGGTGAGAGTTGACTGAGTTATTTAAGTTACTACAGTCAATAGTGATTGGCACTAGGAGCGCAAACCATGAACAACATATTTTCTAAGCTGAGAGACTTCGTTGGTTTAAATGAGCCAGTAGAGTACTACTACGAGGAAGAAGAACCAGATACAGAAAGTTACCAAAATCTGTATCAGGAACAAAATGCCACTCAACAAACACCACAGGAACCCACACCAGCTAATCGACGTTGGCGCGAACCTGTGCCTACAATAGGAAATGATATAGCAGTAGGTTCTAAGCCGATGAGTAATGTTATTGGTATGCCAGGAGCAGTGAATGGAATCTCCGAAGTATTGGTGCTAGAGCCACGCACCTTTGAAGAAATGCCTCAGGCGATTCAAGCATTGCGAGAGCGTAAGTCAGTTGTGTTAAATCTAACAATTATGGACCCGGATCAAGCACAACGAGCAGTAGATTTTGTTGCAGGTGGAACTTACGCACTCGATGGGCATCAAGAACGTATCGGCGAAAGCATATTCTTGTTTACACCAAGCTGCGTACAAGTTAGCACTCAAACGGGAGTTCTGCATGAAGTTCCCCAACCACCCGCACGTCCGCGTCCTACTGCAACTCCAAATCAAAACTGGGGCAATGACGCTAACCGCGTAGCACAATAAGTATGTGAATTATGAGTCCTTTGTCCTTTGTCCTTTGTCCCAATTCTAACAACAATTGACAATTGACAATTGACAATTGACAATTAACAGATGACAACTAAATTTGGCTTAATAGGCGGCGGGGTAATGGGAGAAGCGCTGTTATCCCGTCTTATGGCTCGTAAAATATACCAACCATCAGAAGTTATTGTTAGCGAACCACAGCCCTCACGGCAAGTTTTTTTGCAGGAGGAATACGGTGTTACTGTGACACCAGATAATCGTCTGGTTTTCACACAAGCAGCAGAAGTTTTATTTCTGGCGGTTAAGCCCCAAGTATTTAGTGCGATCGCTCAAGAATTAGCAGATGTCATACCCACAGGTTCAAAACCTTTGGTCATTTCCATATTGGCTGGGGTAACTCTCAGTCAATTAGAAGCGGCTTTTCCTAACATACCCGTCATTCGGGCAATGCCAAACACTCCTGCAACAGTGGGGGCGGGAATAACAGCGATATGCATGGGGGCATATACCAAGGCACATCACCAAGAAATAGCAAAAAAACTCTTTTCGGCAGTAGGAGAAGTCGTAGAAGTTTCAGAAAGCTTGATGGATGCAGTCACAGGGCTATCAGGATCGGGTCCGGCTTACGTAGCGCTGATGGTAGAAGCACTAGCTGATGGCGGAGTCTTCTCAGGTTTACCGAGAGCGATTGCCAACCAACTCGCTCTACAAACCGTACTCGGAACAGCAATGCTTCTTCATGAAACAAAAATTCATCCAGCAGAACTCAAAGATCGCGTTACCAGTCCAGGCGGTACAACAATTGCTGGTATTGCCCAATTAGAGCAAGCTTCTTTTCGTTCGGCTTTAATTCAAGCAGTCAAAGCAGCCACAGCACGATCTCAGGAATTGGGAAAGTAAGGGATTGGGGACTGGGGACTGGGGACTAGGGACTAGGGACTAGGAATTTGTGAAGGCTGAAATTATTTACTCCTAGCTGAGGAGAAATTAGTACCCAATCCCCATCGCCCCTCAACAAGGAGGGAACCCCGAGTTCCCCAATCCCCAATCCCCAATAACTGACAAAGTTGACAAAAGACTGGTTAATATAGTAGTTAATATGGTTGCAATTAAGATTGAGTGAACTATCCTGCGCTGTCTCCTGAAGTTGACCCAAGTTCGATCTTCCCTTTTGAACTAGACGAGTTTCAAAAGGAAGCGATCGCATCTCTGAATGCTGGACGCTCCGTAGTTGTGTGTGCGCCCACTGGTTCCGGTAAAACATTAATAGGGGAATATGCTATTTATCGCGCCCTGTCGCGAGGAAAGCGAGTTTTCTACACGACTCCTCTCAAAGCACTTTCAAATCAGAAACTGCGAGACTTTCGCGAGAAATTTGGTTTTGACAATGTTGGACTGTTGACAGGAGACGCCTCCATCAACCGAGATGCGTCCATATTGGTTATGACCACAGAGATTTTTCGCAATATGCTCTATGGTACGCCTATAGGGCAAGTTGGAATTTCCTTAGCAGATGTTGAGGGAGTTGTGCTTGACGAGTGTCATTATATGAACGATCGCCAACGCGGAACAGTTTGGGAAGAATCGATCGTATATTGTCCTCGAACAGTTCAACTTGTAGCCCTGTCAGCAACAGTTGCCAATAGTGACGAACTGACAGACTGGTTAAATCAAGTCCACGGACCAACAGACTTAATTTACTCTGATTTTCGACCAGTCCCTTTAGAATTTCACTTTGGGACAACAAAGGGGTTATTTCCTCTATTAAATGATGACAAAACCAAAATTAACCCCCGCCTCCTCAAGAAAAAGAAAAAGGGAGAAAAAGAAAAAGGCAAAAATGTAAGAGCTGAAGCACCTGAAATCACTTACATTCTGACCCAACTTCAAGAACGGGATATGCTACCAGCTATTTACTTTATCTTCAGTCGCCGAGGTTGTGATAAAGCAGTCGGAGAAGTTGGCGACTTATGGCTTGTGAATAGGGATGAAGCGCAACAGTTACGCAGGCAAATTGACGAATTTTTAAAACGCAATCCAGATGCAGGTCGTTCCGGACACGTCGGACCGTTGTACCGAGGTATTGCCGCACACCATGCGGGAGTGTTACCTGCTTGGAAAGTACTGGTAGAAGAACTGTTTCAGCAAGGGCTAATTAAAGTTGTCTTTGCTACCGAAACCTTGGCAGCAGGGATCAATATGCCTGCCAGAACAACAGTTATTTCTACCCTCTCCAAGCGTACCGATACAGGGCATCGATTGTTGAACGCTTCCGAGTTTCTGCAAATGGCAGGAAGAGCAGGTCGTCGAGGGATGGATGAACGAGGTCATGTGGTGACGCTGCAAACTCCTTTTGAAGGAGCAAAGGAAGCAGCTTATCTAGGAACATCACAACCAGATCCCTTAGTCAGCCAGTTTACACCGAGTTACGGCATGGTGCTAAACCTCCTGCAAACTCATACGCTGGAACAATCGAGAGAACTCATAGAACGCAGTTTTGGGCAATACTTGGCAAACCTTCATCTCAAACCGCAGTACGAGTACATAGATTATTTGGAGACACAATTAGCCGACCTTCAAGCCCAAATAGAAGCGATTGACGAAGGAGAACTTGTCGTGTATGAAAAATTACGGCAACGCTTACGAGTAGAACGCCAATTGCTGAAAACACTGCAAGAACAAGCTAAAGAAACCCGACAAGAAGAATTGGCAATGATGTTAGACTTTGCCGTATCGGGAACGCTTTTGAGTCTCAAGAGTAAAAACTTTACAATGCCCGCACCAATTCCAGCCATGTTGGTGGGGAAAACACCAAGTTCTTCTCAAACAAGTTATCTAGTTTGTTTAGGGCGAGATAATCGGTGGTATGTTGTGACAGCCCCCGATGTGTTGGATTTGCATGCAGAATTACCGAGAATAGAAGTGCCTGCTGATTTTCTGCCACCACAGGAGATGCCTTTGAAAAGAGGACAAACATTTGCAGGGAATGAGGAAACAGCAGTCATAGCTCAACAGATTCCTGACCCCAGTAGCACTGAATATATGGCTCCAGAAGTTGCAGAACAATTGAGCCGTCTTGTTGCCGTACAGCAGCAATTAGAAGCACATCCTTTGCATCACACTGGCAATGCGAGCAATCTTTCCAAGCGCAAAGTCCGTGTTGCTGAATTGCAAGAAGAAATTGAGGAGTTGCGATCGCAAGTCGAGCAAGAGTCTCAGCGACATTGGGAGGAATTTCGGAATTTAATTGAAATTCTACAGTACTTTGAATGTCTGGTTGATTTGGTTCCTACAGAATTGGGACAAAGTGCTGCAGCCCTTCGCGGAGAAAATGAATTGTGGTTGGGCTTAGTGCTTGCTAGTAAGGAACTAGATAACTTAGATCCGCAACATCTAGCAGCGACAGTCGCAGCGTTAGTGACTGAATCGCCACGCCCAGACAGCAAAGTTAACTTCGATCTCTCCCCTGAAGTGGATGAGGCTTGGACGAGACTGCAAAAAATTCGGCGTTCCGTACTCAAAGTGCAATACCGTCACGGTGTAGCACTACCCGTGGGTTTGGAAACTAAATATATTAATTTGGTTTCTTTAGTAGAACAGTGGGCATTGGGAATGGAGTGGGTAGAATTATGCGATCGTACAAGTTTAGATGAAGGCGACGTGGTACGAATTTTACGCCGAACTTTAGATCTACTTTCACAAATTCCTCACGTACCTCATTTGTCAGATACTTTGCACCGTAATGCCAATCGTGCAATGCAATTGATTGATAGATTTCCTGTTAATGAGGTGATGGAATAGCACTTTTGAATTCTATGGGGGATAGCTATAGCAATCCTATTTTATTTATGAAATACAAGTAGGTAGGGAAGACAGCCCACCAATATCTAATTACCCTGAACCACAGGAGGTGCTGATACCAAATCCGCTTTTCTAACCCCTTTTAGCCCAGAGATTAGAAATCGCAGCTATACAAACAAAGTCCGCCTGCGCGGACTAAATTATAAAGGGGGATTTCTAATAAATAAGTTATCTGTCTTGTGGGATGGGCGTCCTCGCCCGTCCTATGGTGGTGTCGGGCGAGACGCTCCGCAGTCGCCTCAACTGGTGGTAACCCCCGCACGGTGAGCCAGCGCTCTCCGGAGGGTTTCCCGAACTCACAGCGACTGGTGAGTAAGCGCGCTGTAGGCGGGTTTCCCACGCCCAGGTGACTGGCGAACCCGTTCGCGAAGCGTCTCCGTAAGGAGTTAGGGCGAACCCCGAACGCGAGTGCGTCTCCGTGCTTGAGATAGGGGCGCTGCTCTGCGTACCACAAGAAATTTTGGGAGATTTTTTTATGTGAAAGTTTCTTAGGGGCTTCTAAATAAAAATTATTTAACAAGGGCAAAAATACTATTTAACAAAAGTGCGATCGCAATTCCTAACAGTAGCCAAATAACTATAATCACTACTGCTGCTATCCAGTTAATTGGTTTACCTTGCAACTTTTCTATCTCAGCCCGTTCTCGGCATTCGGATAATATAGATGGAGGAATTAACTTTAGAAGTAACCAAATTCCTAATGGAATAATAATTAAATCGTCTAAATAGCCAAGTATGGGAATTGGATCTGGAATTAAATCAATAGGGCTGAAAGCATAAGCAACAATAATTACTGCTAATGCTCTAGTATACCAAGGAACTCTATGGTCTTTACTAGCTAGATAAACAGCATAAACTTCTTGTTTAAGTTTCTTGGCAAACTGTTTTAATGAGTGCATAAAAGAGCAAACACACCATATTAAGCAGCATACTATTAAATGTGCGCTCGCTCAAACTAATTAAGACGACCGAAAAAGCACTCGCCCTGGAAGCACTTCATCATCAATCTTGGCATAAACTCGCAAACAAGCAGAAACTTCCCCCGGTACACCGCCAATATCGAGTTGCAAATCATCTTTAGACCAATTAAAAACATCGGCGTAGGTTCCCCATAACGGGCGAATCTGTACTTGATGTCCGGCTTGGCGTGCTTTTTCGACTACTTGGTCAAGAGTACGCCTGGATTCTTGTTGTAGTTTACCCCACCAGGAAAAGCGATCGCTACAAGGCAAGTAAACGAATGAGTGGATTGCTTCATCTAAATCCAGTCTCGCACGCAATGCCACTGCCGGATCGGTATTATCAGCAGTTGCTTGAACTCGTCGAAAACGATCTATCAATGCAGTGATGTACTTAGATTTTTCTGCTTCCACACTCAAAGACCGAATCCCAAATCTATCTACACTTTTCAGCGCATGATGTACAGACGGATCGCTTTCAATAAATTTGAGACAAGTAGAAACAACTCCTGCAAGAAAATCGAGTTCCCCTCCACTTCTTTCCACCATGAGTCTTGAATCAAAACCAACCCGATCCGAAAACCACAATCCAGAAGCTTTAACTTTTCCGCTCAAACCGGGATAAATACATTCATGGCGAGTAAAGGGCAAAGATGAGTAACATTCTTTATCCTCTACAATCCCAATTTGACTTACCGCTTTTACAAGATACTCTTGCCAAGTATGAGCTAGTTTCTCTGGAACTCGTAGAAGCAGATGTTGTGTCTCTTGCCATAAATCGGCATCATTGGTGCTCTTAAATTCATACCGACCGATATAATTTATTAATTCTCGGTCAACTAACAAAGCTTCACAAATGGGTTTGAGTTTCAAATCACTTGCAACTGGTTCCAACACATCTTCCCAAGAAGCATCATCTTTTTCAGGTGCGTTAGTTTCTTCATGAATCAATTCCGGTGTATTTGCAAGGAACAAAAGAATATCCAATTCCCTCAGCAACTCCTCGCAGACGCTATTTCCCGGATCGGTCTTTGCCATTTTTAATGCTTCCTGTAATTGAGTTCGCAGTCCGTGCAATCCCAACCGCAGTACCCAAGCTAAATTTGAGTTTTCAATTTCCAATAACTTGCTCAGGTGCTGCATAATTCCTCCGTTTTGTCCTTTCCTTGTTCCCATGCTCTGCGTGGAAATGCTCAAGCGGAGGACTATACCTCCATTAAGTTTACCAGAGGGAGAGCCTTGAGAAAGACATTCCCAAGCTTAGAGTTGGCATTGCTAGCTCTGTAAAGGTGTGTCATAAAATTTTAATTCCGGCGGCAATCCCTCATCTTTGATATACTAGACAAATAAGGAAAAATATGCCACAACGCCATGTGCGCTGTCTCGTCAATTAGGCATTACGTCATGAAAGGAAAACACAGCATGAACGATAATATCATTTCGGTGACGGGAATAACCGAGCCTCTGCTACACCTGATTGACGAGCGGGTTCGTCAACAAGGTGGCGATCGAGCCGCCTATATCCGTCATTTGATTGAACGGGATATTTATGGCTCATCCATGCAACCTTCTATAGAAGGCACATCAGAAGACCAAAAACACTTATTTTCCCCTCAAGAAAAAAAGCGTTCTTTTGACCCTCAACAATGGGAAGACGATCTAAAAATCTTGACAACTCGCGCATCAGAAATACCCGTTTTACCACCAGAAGCGTTTACACGCGAAAGCATTTAGCTGCTATGTGTGTTCATGGCGTCACCGATATTATTACTTTTAATACCGATGACTTTACTCGTTATACTGAAATCACAGCCTATCACCCCACTGCCATAGTATTATGAACCTTGTGGCGTAAGTATGAATTAATCAATTTAAAATTCAGTGTTCTCCAGAAAACGGATCGCGTTCTGCTGTTACATCATTAGGTTGGGCTTGGAGGGTATCTCGAAAAACATATCCTTCTTGTTTAAGGCAATCTGGATCTAATGAAGTTAAGTAAGGAACTTCAAATGCATGCACTCTCAGAATACCTTTTTCATTTAAAGAAACATAATATCGGCAGGGATATTCGGTTTTCACTTCTGGTTCTGATAATTGACCGATGAGTTCCCATTTATTAGATTGTGGATTGTGGAATTGAAAGTAAAAAGTATGTTTTCCACTGGCTGGAAATGCAGGTAATTCAGTAATTAATCCCTTGCCTTTCGGTTGTACGTCTCCATCATCATAGCAAAAAACTCTTAGCTCGTTACTGTAGTCTTTCTCAGCTTGAAAGATAACAGTATGAGCATCTGTTTTTAAAGCATTTGCAGATTCAGCAATGTTAACAGCAATATCACAAACAACATAGCGATCGTCAGAAATAACTGTTGATATTGAAATCGCTTTTGCTGCATCCAAGCAAGGAATATTAACCGGAATTAAGTAGTGTGGATTTCCTTGGCAAAGTAGCAAATCTATATCAAGCTTTTGATTAATTTCAAACTGAACTTTGATGAGGTTTTTAAAATCTTCCTCACTCATGTTAAGTTTTCTTCTCAGCGCTTCACCATTGTAGCTTCCCCAAAGTTGAGGCTTGATATTTTCAAAATCCTGACGAATAATATTATTCGTTAATTGCATCCCTTGCCAACTACTACGAAATCTTGCTAGTGAGTCATTACTTTGAAATTGATAAAGTTCTTGACCAGCTTGAAAAATGGGGTCTAAATTTCCTCCAATCACTTCTCTTTTAAAGGAGCATGGCAGGAAATAAAATAAATTCCTGACATCTATGTAGAGCTGGTTTGCTCCTCTACGTAGCAATTCTTTTGAATCTTTTGGAGAGAAACCAAGTTGTCTAATTTTCTCGGCAAAACAAGCTCCTGCAGAAGTTGCTAGCTTTGTATATTCTGGTTCAAAGGTGACTCGCTCATCATTCCAAACAAAATAATCTGACTTGCTAAAAACTCGATAAAGTTCTCGACTAACTAATTCTAAATTGCAGGTTTTTCCTGACAAAATAAACCAATCGACTTGCTCTTTGTTATTTTGGGAATTCTGAGATTCTGGTAGCTTGCTTCCAAAAGCATTCTCGATTAAACCTTGAGCAATTCCATTCGCTTCTCGAATAACGGGAGAGACGGCTCTTTCAAATTGCTTGACTGTCAGGGTTACACTGAGGGTGTCTATTGCTTCGCTCGGTAGCTGAATATCATTTTGTTGCAGAAGCTCAAAGATTTTTTGCCCATCTAAGACAAACACTGGTTCGGGAGCATCTTGCGATCGCTTTTGACCGAGTGTAATTTTCGCGTTCTCTGCTTGTTCCCAAAGAGTGTAAAAAGTTTGGGCGCGGGATGATGCATATTTCCAACGAGTGGGAATCACTTTTTCCGCAGCGTTTAAGGCGTCTTTGTACGCATCGCCTTCTCGAATTTCTTTATCAACATACGCTAATAAACTACCAGATAGATATTTGCCATTATCTAGGAAGTAATCGCTTAACTCTTCTGGTTGTACTTTTAAAACATCCTTGTCTAGTTGTTCTCGGACAACAGCAGTCAGCAAACAGTCTGCGATCGCAGCTTTCAGTAACAAAAACAACCGTAGAGTAATCAACTCACCACCCAATTGCAAATGACCGGAAGAACCCAACAATTTAGGAGTTAGTTTGTAATATCTTCCGCCATCACCTCGATCTTCTCCTGGCTCAAAAGGATTAATTTCTTCCAACGTTAAGCGAATCAGTGCTAGGTCAGTAGTTCCGCCACCAATATCTAAAACCAGGACATTTTGCCACCATTTGTCCCCATTATAACGGCAACGGGTTTTAAACGACTCAATCCCTACATTGAGATCGCCACCAAATTCCCGCCAGAGAAAAAAGAGGGCGACTGATATAGCTTCATCGTAAGCCATCTGTACATCTTCGATATCCAATTGTCTCACCAAATTCTCAATTTCACGGCGTACAAACGGTGAAGCAATTGTTGGATAGGTCACGACGGCGCGATAGAATTTTCCTTCAGAACATCTACCGGGATAACGTTGGCGGTACTTCTCAGTTAACTCTATAAGTTGAGCATAAGCTGCTTGAAGCAGTTTATTAACTTCAATACTTTCCGAGTTTCCATTCAGTGTAATTTGGAAAGAACGTTCTTGTCCAAAGTAACGTTTAGGAGAATGCAGGAACCTACCTTCAATTTCCTCTCCATTTCTAATTGCATCTAACCTGTGCTGCTTTGCTTGTTCTCCCAAAACCACTTTAACTTTTGCTCGGTCATTTTTTGGGAGAGACGGTTCCAAATGAGAAACTTCTAACTCACTAGAAATTTCATTCAAACGGCGATCTTTATCTAATTCTACTGGTATTAAACTTTGCCATTCTAAGGGAGGTACGCGGAAAACTTCGTGATAGATTTGATTCAGACGTTTGCTTGCAGCACGACGAAACCAACTCAGGCGTTTGCTCAAACAAATTTCGATTTGCCTGATAGTTTCTAACAAATCAATATTATTCACACCCCGAAAAAGTCGCTCTCCCAAATTGTGCCGAGTGACAGAATTAATTTCTTTCAAATCTTTGCTCAATTCTGTTAGAAACTTTTGCCATTCTTGTTCCCACGCATCCCGACTCACACCCGGTATGTTATCCACAGGTTGGTGATTCAGCCATGATGCCATCCGTTCCCGCAATCGTGCTTCTTGCTCGTTAGGAAAACTATCTGGAGTTACAATCACCTTGGGATCGTACAGTGTAATTGTAGAATTAGACGTACCAAAATCTATGGCAAACCAACCTGGATAGGAAATTTCTGGCTTTTGCATTTCTGGCATTAGTTCGGCTTTAAAAAAGAGTTCTGGCGGTGGTGGTGTTATAAGTGGGGTTGAAGTTTTAATTTCTATCTCTTCGACTGGTGCGCTAGTCCATATATTACATTCAGCTACAGCAATTTTTGTAGAAAACATTTTGGGGATACCGACCTCATCAGAATCAAAATATTCCACAGTAACTAATAGAATGCAGTTAACGCGCATTGGTAAAGGTCGATCCCACCTGCAATCAACTTGCTTTAATCTTTGTGGAGTTGTTAGTTTTAATAATTTACCCGTACTAAAGTTGACACTTTTGTAAGCTGAGTGTATTCCCTGTGCCAAATCTTCAGGTATTCCAGTGACAGAAATATCAATTCTGGAAATGTGGGGTAAGTTGGAGTTATCAGTTGGTTTAATTTCAATGACGGGTAGCAGTAAAAGATCGCCGTCTTTTAGGCGTAATTGGTAACGATTTAATAGTTCGATTTTAACTGGCATTTTTTTATTGGGGATTGGGGATTGGGGATTGGCGATTAGGAGAAGAGTTAGTATAGCAGTTCCCAACCGAGTGACAATCAAATTTATCCGCGTCCGTCTGCTACAGGCTGCGGTTGATATTTCTTCCCATACTTCATAAAAGTGGAATTGCTCATCCTACTAGCTAGCTTGATGCTGACTAACTCGCCGTTGTAATTCAACTTCAGCTTCTTCTACTGACATAGGTTTTGGATTGGGATTAGCAGCACGTTTTCTATCAATGTATGTGTAGAAAGCTTCGTTATCTTCGGGATGTTGTTTAACATAGTTAAGCAAGTCGTTATCGGACATTGCATTGTAATTAAGTTTAGTCATTGGACAGTTACCTTTCCATTGGGATAAATTTCTATTTGTATCGTATCCGCCACAAGCATAACAATGCGATTGTTTCTTTCATCTAGTCTAACAAAGTTAATTGGTTGAAGTAGATTGCTTGCATTTAACGACATACGCCAGTATGTTTTCAACTGTTCCACTGTTGGTTCCATCTAAATTTCCTCTGGATAAGAAATAGCAGGAATTTGAGACAACGTTTCTAACCAAGGTGGAATGGAGGCTGAGGTTTGTGCTTCTGCAGAGGCGATATGTCGTAGTAGGGGTTCGTGTTTGGATTTTAAAAGTTCTTGCAGATTGTCTACAATTTCTTTTAATGCTTTGGAGAAAGAGAGTTTGACTTGTTTAGTCAGTTGACTAACGTACTGTACTAAATGCAATCCCGCACTTGCAGTTATTTCATCTCGCAATCTTAAGACAGCAACTTGATGATTAAATGGTCTTGGAGAAACCATGAATTTTTTATCTGGACTCCAATCAAAAATTTGACCGTTTTGATGGCGCTCGTCTTTACGTGCTAGGGGGAATAGAGCTTCTGCATGCACGGGAACTGCATCTCCTGCTAGTCCGCTATGTTGGATAATTAGGTTTTGCCATCTTTGAGCGGGTTCGATCGCACGTAGTAAGTTCCTAAACAAGCGAACTTGGCTTCTACCAAATTTCTTCTCAATAGAAGATTCTTTGTCTTGTGATAAAATTGGGCTGAGTTTCTCTCTTTCTTGTTGTACATCCGTGGATAATTTGCCAAACAAATCTGTCACTGCTTCTGTGGTGCATTCGTGAGCAAAGGCTTGCATATCTTGAATGGTTTGAACAAAGGCTGAGTAAAAATCATCACTTTTTGTAGGAATTGAATCATCAACTTCATCTTCTTCAAAAAAGCTTTCACTTTCTGTTAAAACAATCGTTCCATTTTTAGTTCTGTCAAAAAGTAACGTCCACTCGCTCCATTCAAAAAAGATTTTATTTGTTAGCTCGTCTTTGACAATATCGCTAACAGCTACATTATTCCGATTAATTAAAATGGGTTGTTTGTCTAAATCTTCTTGGAATTGTCTGTATGTTGTGACTAAGTTTTCTATTGCTTCTCTTAATGTGAGAAAAATAGGGCTTTCAACGACTGGTATGTAAGCTGGAATATTTTCTAACAGGTTTTTCAGGTTGTTTTGCTCTTTTCTCAAAGCCTCAACTGCTTTTTTTGTATCTTCTACAAGTTGCTTCATTCCATGCAAAGCTACGTGTTCCTTGAGTAAAGAACGCAATCTATTAATACCGCCATCTTCAGCATAATTGCTCAATTGTTTGTGTAAGTAACTCGAAGGCGGTAGCATTTCACTGAGTTGTCGCCATTTCTCTCTCAGTTGAAGTTCATCTGGTTTGTTTGGTTTGTCCAGTTCTGATAAAAATTCTCTTGAGGAAACTTGTAGTAAAGAAGATTGTTCTGCTAGTTTGGTTAACCCATAGAGTTGTGACAGCAAGACAATATTCTTTTTTTCTGTTGTCAAATTACTAGCACTAGCAATGGTAAGTTTGAGAATGTTAAGCTGTTCGAGAACAGTTTCTTCTGACAGGAGTGGCTCGTCTAATAGGTCGTCAAGCGATCGCTCATCACTTCCACTGAGAGGAATTTGATTAAAGCGTCCCACACCGACTATAATCCGATCTCTTAGGTCTTGTCCCTTATCCCGTTCCAACATACTACGGATTTTTGTAGCAGTGACTCCACCAGGGTATCGACCATTGAGGAGTAGCAGAATAGTTTGTACATCTCTCAATTCCCGTAGACACAAAAAAGCGTCTCGTACACCAGAATCAGCAGCCCCCAATCCTGGAAAGTCTAAGAGAATAAATTCATTTGTCCCTTGTAAGGAAGATAAATCCCAAATTTGTTTTGACACAACAACCGTCACGTCAACGCGACGGATGAGGGAAAAACTATTCTTTAAATCTTTAGCTGATGGCTGTGCTAAAGTTTCCCAAGGTTTGGGAGGTGGAGGTAATTGGTCAAAACTTAGTTCTAAAAGATTCATAGGCGGCTCAGCCAACCTTAATCCTTTATGAGCGGTAGTGCTATCAATCTGGTAGGTTTTACCGCAAATATCTTCTCCATATACGCTATAGGTACGAACAAAAAGCACCAGTTCTCGTAATAGAGCTTTTAACTCCAAGCTTTGAATTTTCCACGCTTGCTCGCACCATCTTATAATCCCGTTACTATCAATCTGGGTTGTTGGGTACAAACCTTTCAAAAGAGCAAGTTCCGATGCTGGTAAATTGACAGCTTTTGCCCGTTGTTCTGCCTCTTCTAGCATATAACACAGGCACACTTTGACTCCTCCGTGAGAAAGATATTCAACTGTAAACTGACTAATTTTCGTAGTTTGTAAATCTGATTGTTGAACGAGGTGAATCGCGGTGACATTACCCGTTGTGGGAGTTTCACTTACGGGCAAAGCATCAGAATAACCAATGAGACTGCCCAAAAGCAATGTTTTTCCACTGCTGAATTCTCCCATAATCCCGATTTTGACAGGAGAAGAAGCAAGTTCTACAACTCTCTTAGCCGATTGCTCTAGGCGCTGTATGCTCTCGTGAATGGTTGTTGGTACCCAGTTATCCTTGGGAGGTGGGTTTTGCGATACTAAATCTAAACTCTGAAGTACAGATTCCCCATATTCTTTGTAGCGGCGTAATTGTTCTACTGCCATGTCGCTTCTCATACCCATTCCTAATTTAGATCTAAGTTTAAAGGATGAAATATAAAGTATGAAGGATGAAATATAAAGTATTGCAGGGCTTGAGGATATAGCGAACGACATTCCTGATGTTCCGCCCCTTACAATTGTATAGCCGAGGCAGCGCGTTGCGGGGGTCTCCCCCCATCCCCAGAGGGGACCCCGAAGACCCCCGTTAAAGCGCCTGCCGTCCACATTTCCAATGTGAGGGGATTTTTGTAATTTGATTTTTGCTAATTTCACCTGATTCTATAAGCCCAGATTTCAAATTTAGCATCGGAAGAGAGAACCGTTTCCAGAGAGCCATAATGTTCAACACAAAACTCTTCAAACTCATTGAGACTCTGGGAAAATATCTCATCTGATACTTGCCAACAAAAGCCATATGCCCGTAATTTGAAGAAACTTAATAGCTCCTCAACAGTGTTATTAACAGCCCATTGTTTTGCAATAAAATAATTTGATATATATCCTTTGCTGTTTAGATATTTATCCACGTCTATTTCTTGGATAGCTACATCTACGTTTTTTGGCTCTTGCTTGTCACCTTTATACTCGGACAATATTGCTCGAAAATAATCTTCAAACTCTTTCCGCTTTGGTGGAGTTATCCACTGACAGTTGAGATAAAAGCCTTCAGGTTTTAGCACGCGATCGATATCATCTAAAAATGCTCTCCAATCAGAGAGAGTATGAATCATGTGAACAGTTAAGACAACATTAAAACTGTGATCTGGAAAAGGTAATCGCGAGGCATCTGTATTAAGCAATGTTAAATTAGAAGGAGTTCCATTTATTTTTTGACGGAACCGAGACAGCATTTCTTCAGAGATATCCATTCCTGTGACGGAATAACCACGTCTGACAAGAGGAAGAACATTTAAACCTGTCCCCACTCCTGGTTCTAGAAAAGAGATCTCAGGTGTTGCACGAGTCAGATCGAGAATAAAGTCTGCTACTTCTTCCGCCACTGATTCTGTCAACCAACGTGTTTGGTCGTAGATTTGTGCAATGCGATCGTAATAATTGAATTTCTTCATATCAAATTACGGTTTTTGAGCCGATACAAACACTGATACTCATTCTACAAATCAGTATTACTAATAATACCCGCTAAATTCATTAACTCTTTCCAAGTCTTAGTACCAATAACCCCATCTACCAACTGTTCTTGTTCCTCTTGGAATAATTTCACTGCTTGTTCGGTCTTTAAACCAAATTCGCCATCAATAGCCCCGAAATAATAACCGTGAAAACCCATATAATCTTGAGCATTAGAAGTAAATTTAAGTACATTTTGAACTTTAGTAACATCCTTCCCACTGCTACCGTAACGTAATAGCGGTAAGTTTAAGCGTTGACCTACATCAAGAGCTTCCCAGGTTTTACGACCGACAATACCATCATCTTCCAGAAAAACACGAAATTGGAAAACTTTGACAGCAACTTCAGTAGCCTTGCAAAAGATACCGTTAACGTCTAAGTAATCGATACACTCAAGAATAGGAATCCTTCTCTTTAAAAGTTCTTGTAATTCTTCCACTGCTGAACCAGTAGAACCTCGTTTTAAGATAGGTCGGCTAGTATAAGTTGAGGTTTGCAATGTAAAGCCTCCTTGAAAAATGCTCGCTAAATAAAAGCTTCAAGAAAGTTCTGAGCAAATCCGCATTCACTCTAGGTACCCATGTCTCCAAATAAGGAGTGGCGCTCCTCACTCGTTACTCTCTGGTTCCTAGCCAGAGGTTGGGAATGCACGTAGCACGTAGGTAGGGCTAAAGCCCACCATTCGCTATCGGTGGGCTTTAGCCCTACCTACAAAGATCGGTAATTTGAGAACCCAAAGGGAGTCAGACCAGCTATACTACACAAAAATTAACAATAAAATAACAGTAAATCAGAGTTAGGATAGATGATATTTTTGCATATTCGTTCATTTATGCTGATTTACTACCATCAAAACTTGTATTTTTTCTGAATTTTAAGCTCTAGTTCTTCATCACAGCTTTTTATACTTTTCCGTAATTCCACAATTGGATAATAAAATGTCATACCCTTAATCTTTCTATAGAATAATCCGATATACGTATGTCTATAGAGAGATGTCATTATGGCTAGAGGAGATCATATTTACGTCAGTTTTTTCTTTGATGGCTTTCCTGTCACTCATCATGGAATTGACTGTGGTGATGGTTACATCATTCATTACGATATGCAAAGAGTTTCCGTCATTCCTAAAAACAGATTTGGGAAGGGCAGAAAAATTCATATAAAAGAGTATGGAAGCTGTCACGCCAACGACATTGTTGTGCAACGAGCTAAGAGTAAGTTATGCGAGAAGGCTTATAATGTTTTTTTTAATAATTGCGAACATTTTGCTTATTACTGTAAAACAGGTCAGCATAGAAGCGAGCAAGTGAAAAAGTTTGGTGCAATTAGCGGTGGTGTTGTAGCTGGAAGTATAGTTGGTTTGGGAACGCAACTCGCTACTCAACAAGCAGCCAAAGTTGCAGTGCAAGCTGTTAATCCAATATCACAAACAATTATGAATACTGCAATTCAACAAGCACCCACTGTTATAGGTAGTACAGCAGGGAGTATTGCAGGTTTGGGGAGTTTTGTGAGTGGAGTTACAACCGATTTAGTTGTTAGAAAAGTTCTAGAAGATGATGAGAATTTGACCGAACGCGAACGCAATGCTAGAAAAAATGCTAGACGTGCAGGAAGATTTGCATCAACAACAGCAGGGATTGCGGGAACTCTTGCGGCGGCGCTGCTGGGTGGTGGTAGTGCTGTTGCGCTTGGTGTTGCTGCTCCAGCTATTCTAGGAATAGGAATTGGTTTCTTGACTTATTTCATAATAAAAAGTCATCCAAATTCAACTGATGCTCTTTCTCCAGAAAATCTAACTTTCTCTAACTGATAAAGTTTTAATATACATATAATCTTGAATATTAGTCACTCAGGGTACTCTACTATAGCAGCAATAGCGATCGCGATAATGTATCCAACACTACTTCAATCGGATATCTTTCTTCATCAGCCGCTATCAGTTCGATTTCAAAAATAAGTTCTCCAATTTCACCAAACCTCCCTGAAATCATATTCTGCCACAGGTTCCGGTTTCGTTAAGACGCATGATACCAACCATACCCTTGGGATACTTCAGTCGGGCTTTCTGAACAGCCACTTCCTCCTCTGGATCGATAAAGTAATCTCCACTGTGTGGCTCAATCACAATAAACCAGTTGTAATAATTTTGTAACAATTGTGAACTAACTTGTACAAAAATCTCTCGATAACGCTTCACACGAGCTTGCTTTTCAACCTCCCGCTTGTCTAACTCTTCTGATGGGATCGAATACTCTGGGAATATTCTGCCTTGACTGCGAAGGCGAGTTAGTTTTGTATGAGTCATAGTTTTACGAGGTATCAGTTAGACTATACTGACAGTTCGCAACTTATTAGAAAAACTGTCTTCATTTCGATTTTATCAGCTCCTCAATTTGAACGGCGAGTATTGCTACTGCACTATTCGAGTTTTACTATTTTTTATAAGACTTCTAGGGAAACTTTGTTCGAGACTGCGATCGCTCTACCGTTCCTCTAGATGTAAGCAGTTTTGATATAACAATCCTATCTGATTTGTGAAATTTGAGTGTTCAGATACCTGACTTCTCAAAGAAGTCGGGTATCTAAGCGGTTACAAATGATTTAGGATTACCATATAAGAGTATGATAAATGAAATCTGTCTACCACTTCGCAAAGAATATGAAGGCTTTTAAATTTAGAGGTTTATTATATCGATTAGTTAGATCCCCCTTTAAAGTATTGATGAAGATATCAGAAAACTCGAAGTGGCTTCAAATAGCTTTTCAGATAGACGGATCAGTTATTAAATCAATTGGTAGACGTGTTCTTGCATGTGGAATTTTTAGTTTTGTGATTTCTATTCTTTATTACTTGAAACTACCTGTCTCCCAACCAATACTTGCCAACGTCATTCCCAGTATTGTTTTAGGTTTATTACTAGTCTTTCGGACCAATACAGCTTACGAACGCTTTTGGGAAGGTAGAAAAATTTGGGGTACTATGGTCAATAATGTCCGAAATTTAGCGAGACAAATTTGGGTATCAGTAGATGAAATCAGTCCAGAAGATAAAGAAAAGAAAATAGGGATTTTACGACTTTTAGTTGCTTTTGCCGTGGCTACTAAACTACATTTACGAGGACAATATGTTAATAAAGAATTGGAAGAATTGATGCCAATCTCTAAATATTTGACATTGCAAACCATGAATAATCCTCCCTTAGAAATAGCTTTCTGGATTGGGGATTATCTGCAATTACAATACAATCGTAATTGTTTAAATAACTACCAATTAACAGCATTACAAGAATTATTGAACAACTTGGTAGACAGTTTAGGGGCTTGCGAGCGTATTTTAAAAACTCCTATACCGCTAGCTTATGCTATTCATCTCAAGCAATTACTGTTACTTTATTGTCTTTTATTGCCTTTTCAATTAGTAGAGAGTTTGGGATGGTGGACTGGTATAATTGCTGCTTTAATTAGTTTTACTTTGTTTGGTATTGAGGCAATTGGCATAGAAATAGAAAATCCATTTGGTTTAGATAAAAATGACTTGCCCTTAGATGCTATTTGTATCACCATGAAAAGGAATATTGAAGATTTAATTAGTCTGACTCCGAGCGTTCACTTAGAATCACCTGACCAGTGACAGTAATCACCTGACCAGTAATCACCTGACCAGTAATCAATGCCCAATGCCGTTTATTACAATCGCCGAATTCCCTTCTCTAAACCTTGACATACCCCAGTTAAAAAATCTAAATCTAGAGTTGCTATGGTATCGCTGGGTTTGTGATAGTGAGGATTCCGCATAAATGCCGTGTCTGTTACCATAATTGCTGGATAACCAGCATCCCAAAAAGGTGCATGGTCGCTTCGTCTTGTTTGAGGAACGATTAAACCTTTATTTGGTACTGGTAGCCACTGGCTGGGGACACCTGCTTTGCGAATACTGCGGCTGAGAGAAATTACATCGCGGATTGTTCGCCAATTACCAATAAGAGCAATAAAATCACCACGATTTGGGTAAAATTTTTCCAAAGGAGGTGGGTAAGCTTGGGAACCTGGTGTTGGATCGCAGTAACCTAACATTTCTAGAGAAATCATCAGGCGTAGCGATCGCTGTTCTTGCTTGAGCTTAGCTGCATAGTCAGTACTACCTAGTAAGCCGTACTCCTCCATATCGAATGCTACTAGTCGCAAAGGATACTTCACTGGTTGGGTGGCGAACATTCTTGCCAACTCTAATAGCACCGCGACACCTGTAGCATTATCATCAGCTCCGGGAGTTCCCGGTACTGCATCGTAATGAGCGCCAATTAAAATGGGTGGCAAATCTTTTTTGTGCGAATGAGTAGCAGGTAAATTTAAGATGAAGTTTTTGCAGGTTTTCGCTCCGACTCTAAAGGTGTGGATTTCCACACTTCCCCAAAGGGCAAATTGTTGACAAATGTATTCTTGGACGAAGAAATGTCCGGCACTTGCCAGATAAGGATCGCGATCGCAGGCTATATAAGTGAGGTGGTTTTCCAGTTGATTCTTAAGATTCACAGTAAATAAGTCAGAACAATTAAAGTTAACTAGTGAGGAGCGTCATTTGTCATTCGTTATTCGTCATTGGTAAGGATTTCAGGGAATTTACATTTCGTAATATAGTTAGTATATATTTTTCCCCAATCCCTAATCCCCAATCCCTAATCGTGTAATTCAAAGCTTGCAAGATACAATAAATCAAGCATTAGTTCTAAACAAATTAATTTATAAGACACTATAGGAGAACAAGAACGCATGGGCAAGGTAGTCGGCATTGACTTGGGTACAACCAACTCAGTAGTTGCCAATGCAGAAGGAACGCGAACAACCCCCTCCGTCGTTGGCTTCACAAAAGAAGGTGAGAGAGTTGTCGGGCAAATGGCGCGACGGCAAACCCTCCTCAACCCACAAAATACCTTTTTTGCCGTCAAACGTTTCATTGGGCGTAGGTATGGCGAACTCAACCCAGAATCAAAGCGCATTCCCTACACCATCCGTAAGGACGAATTAGGTAACATCAAGATTGCCTGTCCCCGCATGAACAAGGACTATGCCCCAGAGGAAATTTCGGCAATGGTACTGAAGAAACTGGCAGAAGATGCTAGTAAATACCTGGGCGAACCCGTGACTGGGGCAGTGATTACCGTACCTGCTTATTTTAATGACTCTCAACGCCAAGCAACACGAGATGCAGGAAGAATAGCAGGGTTAGAAGTCTTGAGAATTCTTAACGAACCAACTGCTGCATCCCTAGCTTATGGAATGGATCGCACAGACAACCAAACCATACTCGTTTTTGACTTGGGAGGCGGTACTTTTGACGTTTCAATCCTGGATGTTGGCGATGGCGTGTTTGAGGTCAAATCCACAAGTGGAGATACACAACTCGGTGGCAATGATTTTGATAAGAGAATCGTAGATTGGTTGGCAGAAAAATTCTTAGAAACAGAAGGGGTCGATTTAAGACGAGAACGACAATCTTTGCAACGACTGCTAGAAGCAGCTGAGAAAGCCAAAATAGAACTTTCATCTGTCAGTGTTACAGATATCAATTTACCATTCATTGCTTCAACTGAAGATGGTCCCGTTCATTTAGAAACCCGTCTCAGCCGTTCTGAATTTGAGGGTTTATGTGATGACTTGTTAAGTCGAGTGCGTATTCCCGTTAAACGAGCCATGAAAGATGCTGGTTTAACGCCTGCTGATATTGATGAAGTGGTACTCGTAGGGGGTTCTACCCGAATGCCAATGGTGCAGCAACTCGTGCGGGCAATAATTGGGAAAGAACCTAACCAAAATGTGAATCCCGATGAAGTTGTTGCCGTAGGTGCAGCAATACAAGCAGGTATTTTGGCGGGTGAGTTTAAAGATGTGCTTCTACTTGATGTGACTCCCCTGTCTCTGGGATTGGAAACCATCGGTGGTGTGATGAAAAAACTGATTCCTCGCAACACTACTATACCCGTTCGTCGCTCTGACATTTTTTCAACATCTGAAAATAATCAGAACAGCGTTGAGATTCACGTCGTTCAGGGCGAACGAGACATGGCATCTGATAACAAATCTTTGGGACGGTTCAAGCTGTATGGTATTCCGCCTGCACCACGTGGAATCCCGCAAATTCAAGTATCATTTGATATAGATGCTAATGGTATTTTACAAGTGACAGCCCTAGATAGAACCACAGGTCGAGAGCAAAGTATCACAGTACAAGGTGCGTCCACTCTCACTGAGGCAGAAATCAGAAAGGCAATTCAGGATGCAGAGAAATATTCAGAAATTGACAGACAGCGTAAAGAACGGGTAGAAAAGCGGACTCGATCTGAAGCTTTAATATTGCAGGCAGAACGACAACTGAGAGAAGTGGCTTTGGATTTTGGTATGCAGGTTGCTCGCACTCGTCGTCAGAAAATTGATAATATTTGCCGAGAACTACGCGAGAGTTTACAAGCAGATGATGACCGAGGTATCGACCAAGCATATGCCGATTTACAAGATGCTCTCTACGATCTAAATCGCGAAATTCGTCAGTACTACGCAGAAGATGAAGAGGACGATCTGTTCGGTACTATCCGCGAAATCTTTACTGGCGATAAGGAACGGGAACGCGATCGCGATTACTATGGCAGAGACTACGGTAGTAGAGACTATGGCGGTAGGGATTACGGTGGTAGGGACTCCGGTAGTAGAGACTACGGCAATAAAGATTATGGCAGTAGAGACTACGATCGCTCTTCCTACGACAGAGGCGGTCGCTCCTCCTATGATAGTGGTTCTTCTCGCAGATCTCGTCCAAGCTACGAAGATAACTGGGATGATGATGACGATTGGTTGTAACCAGTGACCACCTGACCAGTGACCAGCGATCACCTGACCAGTGACCAGTGACCAGTGACCAGTGACAAATGACAAATGACACTTGACAAGTTAATTTGAAGGAAGAAAAACCAATAGTTAAATCGATATGCGGATTTGACTATTGGAAATTTGTATTAGGTATCTATGTAGTTCAATACTGAATCAATTATCATTAAAAATCTAAATTAAAATATTATTATGCAGAATTTGCAGAACTTTCGAGATTACTACGAGATTTTGGGAGCCACTAAAGATGCCTCAAATGAAGAAATTAAAAAGAATTACCGACGCTTAGCGCGACAGTATCATCCAGACCTAAATCCGGGAAATAAAGCAGCAGAAGAAAAATTTAAGGTCATTGGAGAGGCGTATGAAGTTCTTTCCGACCCTACCAAACGAGCACAATACGACCAGTTTAGTCGTTTTTGGAAACAAAAAGGTTTTGATAAACAAGCACCCCAAGATAAGCGTTGGGGAGATACTCGTTCTAACGGTCGAGGGAGTAATGAAAAGGTAGATTTTGGTAATTATTCGGAATTTGATAGCTTTATTAATCAAGTGATTGGTGTTGGCGTTCGTAGAGACAGAAACGGTACTCCCAACAATACAGACAGCGACCCATTCCGCAGCCCAAGAACAAAAGAATACGTTACAGTTAACTCTCGCACAAGTCGTCGAGACATAGAAGCAAGACTGACTTTGCCATTAGAGAAAGCTTACAGAGGTGGAACAGAGAGAATTCGTTTGGAAGATGGGCGATCGCTAGAAGTGAGTATGCCATCAGGTATGGTCACGGGTCAAACAATTCGCCTCAAAAACCAAGGTATCAATGGAGGCGATCTCTATTTAAAAATTACAGTTGACCCACATCCCCTATTTAAGGTAGAGGGCTCGAACATCCTCTGCCAAGTACCAGTCACTCCTACCGAAGCCGTTTTAGGAGGACAAGTAGAAGCACCCACTTTAGATGGACTCGTGAAAATGTCCATTCCTTCAGGAGTGCGATCGGGTCAGCGTTTTCGCCTTGCTCAAAAAGGATATCCTAAAGAAAACGGCGAACGTGGCGACCAACTTGTAGAAATTCAAATCGTGGCTCCTAAAAATATCACTCAACAAGAACGCGAACTCTATGAAAAGTTACGGCAACTGGAAAATTTTAAACCCCGTGCCGATTTACTTAAGTAGTTTACAAGGGAGTTCGTACTGCAAAAATTATGAGAATGAGCGCAGAGTCTTAAGGATTTACACTGATAATTTGTCAAAAATGAACACATTAAAAGAAAAATACATAACAGACGGCAGCGGTAATCGAGTTGGAGTTATTTTGGATATAACAGAGTATCACCGGATGCTTGACGAACTCGAAGAATTAGAATGCATTCGCGCTTATGATGCCGCTAAGGCTTCTCATGACCAAGCTATTCCATTTGAGCAAGCAATTGCCGAAATCGAGCAAACTTGGTCATGAGTTATACCATTATTATTCTTCGCCGCGCTCAAAAAGAATTACAGGATTTGCCAGTTGAAATTTATGAACGAGTGCGAGATGATATTCGTGCTCTTACAGAAAATCCTAGACCACCTAGTTGTCTTAAGTTAACCAATCGCGAGGGATGGCGCATCCGTGTTAGTAGTTATCGAGTGATTTACGAAATCGACGATGAGCAAAAGATAATTACAGTTCTTCAAGTTGGTCATCGACGAGATGTTTACCATTAAAATAAAAAAAATGCACCGAATGCTAAGACTTAAGAGCCGTGAATCAAAACGGGGTAATCGAACAAAGCAGTAAACAGACATATTACTCCCTGCTAGGACTGCATCCCTCGGCATCAGCGATTGAAATCCGTCGCGCTTACCGGGAACTGAGTAAATGTTATCATCCAGATACAACAAGTCTGCCTGCTGCTTTAGCAACAGCTAAATTTCAGCAACTCAACGAGGCTTATGCGACTCTCAGCAATCCAGAACGACGGTTTAGTTACGATCTCAAAATTGGGTACTCGCGCTTTGGGACGATCCAAGCACCCACTGACTTAAACCGACCTGTCTCCAAGTCTTATGACTGGTCTAGATCGGCTTATTTAGACCCAAGCGATCGCCCTCTTTCAGCAGGTGAAATTTTTGCTTTGTTTATTATGGGTATAACATTGATAGGTTGTTTGCTACTAGCAATTGCCGTTGGCTTAACCCGTGGCGAAGTTACTTTTTAAATTATGAATTATAAATTATAAATTATGAATGATGTTTTTGTTTCATAATTCATCATTCATCATTCACTATTCATCATTAATCATTCCTATGTCTTTTCCTACTCCTGAGACTCCCTTATACAATCACCCTCTTCCTCAAATTGAGCATTGGCTGAAAGAACAAGGCTGTCAGCAAGATGAAAACCAACTGCATTGCTGGCATATACAGCGTTCGGCTTGGCAAGCCGAACTCTGGTTAGATATAGAACAAATCATAGTACGGTATATTGCAGCCGGAGAAGATGGGCAAGACATCCAACGTGCATTCAAGTATTCACTCAGCCGCCAAGATGTGGAACGAGCAGTTTTTTCGGGACCGTAGATTGGGGATTCGATTCATTCCCCAGTCCCCAGTCCCTAATACCCTCATTCCTAGACTTTCCCAAACCTTCGTTCTCTTTGCTGATAGGCACAAAGGGCGCGATGAAATTCCTTGCGATTAAAATCAGGCCAAAGAGTTTCTGTTATATAAATTTCTGCATAAGCAATTTGCCAGAGAAGAAAATTGGAAACCCGCATTTCTCCGCTAGTACGAATTAATAAATCGGGATCGCAAATTCCTGTGGTGTAAAGGTGGTGTTCAAATATAGCTTCATCAATTTCATTTGGTTGTAGCAAACCTTGCTGTACCTTATTAGCTATTGAACGACATGCCTGTATAATTTCTTGCCTCCCTCCATAATTAGTCGCTACAGTAAATTTAATGCTGTAGTTATCCTTTGTTTGTTCCATAGAACGAGAAATTTCTTCTTGGAGAGCTTTTGGCAAAACACTCAAATTGCCAACAAATCTAATTTGAACATTTTCCTCTAGCATTTCCCGAAGTTCTTGGCGTAGCACCCTTTGAAATAGTGTCATCAAAAAATCGATTTCTTCGCTAGGTCTTCCCCAATTTTCTGTTGAAAAAGCATAAGCTGTTAATGCTTGAATGCCCCAATCTTTACAGCAACGAAGCAAATCTTTTAAAGCATCAACTCCCCGCTTGTGTCCCATAATACGGGGTAACCCTTGACGCTTAGCCCATCGACCATTGCCATCCATAATTACCGCAACGTGCTTGGGTAAGAATTCTGGTTTTAGATCGGGGGGCAAATTTCGCAGTTCAGTTTGTTGTGCTGTCATTTTTTATCTCGCGAAGCAGTCGATGGTAATCCGAGTAAACGTAAAATGGGTAATAATGCTTTATTTTGAATCTGACGACTTATCTGACGACCTAAACTTAACAGACCAGGAGCAACAGCTTCCCGATCCACAGTGGGGGAAAATCGATCTTCTAACGACTCTTTGAGCTTTGTAATAGTCAAGGGTCTATTCAGGGTTCCTCGTTCTGCTAGAGAAATAGAACCCGTTTCTTCTGATACAACAACACAGATACAGTTTTCAACCCGTTCTGTGATTCCCATCGCAGCGCGGTGGCGCGTTCCCAACTGACGAGAGGCAGTACGTCCTGAAAGAGGTAAAATAATCCCAGACGACACAATCCGGGAACCACGAATTAAGGTCGCCCCATCGTGCAGGAGAGTTTTTGGCTGAAAAATAGTCTGTATAAGTTCTTTAGAAACCTCCGCGTTTAGCTTGACTCCCGGTACTGAAAAATCCCGTTCGTCAATGGGACTCGTTGTTTCCAAAATGAGCAAAGCTCCAATCCGATTTTTCGATAGCTCTTTAACAGCATCAACAATTTCATCAATTACACTATCAGACTTCGGAACCGCCAGACGGGACGGTTGAAAAAGTTGCTTGAATTCGCCTCTTCCCAATTGTTCTAAAAATCGGCGAAATTCTGACTGAAGAGCAACCGCCATTGCGACAGCACAGCCAATCACTAACTTTTCTAATACGAAATTCAACAAATGTAACTCTAGTCTGCCACTGATGGCTGATGCTAACATCAAAACGATGAATCCCCGCACCATCCAGAGTGTCCGGCGCTCGCTAATAATAACTAGTATCATGTACGTCAGCGCCAGTACTAACAGAATATCCAGAGTCTGAACTAGCAAGGACTGTGCCCATAAAGTAGTCAGCCATTGCTTCCACCAATCTCCCATGACATCTGGCGTGAAAGTATTAAGTTAAGAAGTATGAGGGATAAAGGATAAAAGATATCTTTTATCCTTTATCCTTTATCCTTCTTGTAATCTTTCAGGTAGGCAATCTTGTCGAACTAAATCTTGATAAGTTTCGCGCCGCAAAATCAAATTTGCTTCGCCATTCGCCACTACAACAGCTGCAGGTCGAGGCAAGCGGTTGTAGTTAGATGCCATACTGTAATTGTAAGCACCAGTTGCCATCACTACGAGGATGTCACCTGGTTGATTTTTTGGCAGATAGGCATCCTTTATTACAATATCCCCAGATTCACAGTGTTTTCCGGCAATTGTGACAATTTCTGTGAGCGGACTAGACATTCGATTAGCAACTACCGCTCGATAAATAGATTGGTATGTAATTGGACGGGGATTATCTGACATACCGCCATCAACGGATACATAATTACGGATGTCGGGAACAACTTTAGATGAACCAATAGTGTAAGCTGTGACACATGAGGAACCAATCAGAGAACGCCCTGGTTCGGAGATTAGCTTTGGCAAAGGTAAATTTTCAGTTACACAAGCTTCTTGAATGACTTCGCAAATTGGTTGAACCCACTGTTCAATGCTAGGTGGATCGTCTGATTCGGTATACTTAATTCCTAAACCACCGCCTACATTTAACTCTTTGACAGCTAAACCATACCGGGCGGCTTTACTCATCCACTGTACCATCACAGCTGCTAAATCCCGGTGGGGTTGGCGTTCAAAAATTTGCGATCCAATGTGAGCGTGTAAACCAACAAAGTTTAAACCCGGTTGTTGGCTGACAAAGGTAAACAACTCTTCAATTTCATTGGGATCGAATCCAAATTTACTGTCTAAATGTCCTGTCCGAATGTATTCGTGAGTATGACATTCTATTCCCGGTGTCAGCCGAAGCATGATGGGGATCGGGGATTGGGGATTGGCGATTGGCGATCCTAAATCGACGAGGGTTTTTAACTCGTACCAGTTATCTACAACAATGGTGCAGCCTGAGTGAATGGCAAAAATTAATTCTTCACGAGATTTATTATTGCCATGGAAGTATATCTTGTCAGGACTCACGCCTGCAGTCAAAGCAGTGTGGAGTTCTCCGCCTGAAACTACATCTATTCCCAAACCTTCTGAGGCGACGATCGCACAAACAGACACGCAACTCCACGCTTTGGATGCGTAAATGACTTGGGATTCACCTTTATAGTAGTGCTTAAAACTGTCTCGATATTGGCGACAAGCGGTGCGTAAGGTTTCTTCGTCTAAAATATATAGTGGCGAACCAAACTGCTGAATAATAGTTGTAACATCACAACCGCCTATTTCCAGGCAATCGCGACTGTTAATTCTAGCGCTCAGTGGTAAGAGTTCCTGGTTAGGTGAAATTTTTGCGCTTTCACGATTGGCTTGTGATAAATATTTACTACCAGAATCTTGAACTCCAGTAGACTGTGTGGATACCATAACTGTACGAGTTGTCCTTGTTTAATTTCAGAGCGTGAGTGAATCCTCCGTTTCTCAGTTTACAAGAAAGGTAGGAGGAAAGCCCTGTTGCTTTGACATATGGATAATGCGAGCTTTATTTTACCTGTGAACGAATCAAAATTAGAAGTGAGACCGCTTACATCAGCTGACCTCAGTGCAATTCTCGATTTAGATAGGATCTGTTTCGGAGGTTTGTGGACTATGGAAGGATATCAACGGGAGTTAGACAGCCCCAACAGCGAACTCCTCGGTTTATTTTCTCCACTCACTGTTGTGAAATTACTGGGGATCGGATGCTTTTGGTCTATTTTAGATGAAGCGCACATCACCATCTTGGCAGTACATCCTCAGTACCAGCGTCGGGGTTTGGGACAAACTTTACTTTACTCTTTACTGAAGTTGGCTTGCGATCGCCGTTTAGAGCGAGCAACATTGGAAGTACGCGCTTCTAACTCAGCTGCGATCGCTTTGTACCAAAAATTTGGCTTCCAAACCGCTGGACTTAGACGGCGTTACTATAAAGATAATGATGAAGATGCCTTGATTCTTTGGTTGAATCTGGGGACTAGGGACTGGCGATTGGGGACTAGGGAGTAGGTGAAAGAGAAAAGTTCTAACCATAACCCCTTACTGATTGCCGAGCGCTGGTCACTTGGTCACTGGTTACTGGTCACTGCCTAACTCTTAACCCTAACTTATAAGAAGCTTTAATAAAACTTTAATATTGTGTTGTAATGTTTTGCTTATAAATATTTGTGTGAAAGTTCAACTAATGCTTGACAGAGGATGGAAAAAATGATAAATAATTCTATTTGGGATTGACTTGAAAAAACTACCCAAAGTTATCGATTTGTTTGATGTCAGTCCTCAAAACGATAAAAAAGTTAAGCTCCTCAGCACGCTGACAACATCAAAGTAAATAAAACTAAATAAACGGTAATAATACTTAACTATTGCCCAAAGAATTTGGGTATGAATATTCGGTTGTCTACACCTTTATACTGGCATCCGATTGTTTTGCCTGTGCTAAAATCAGCGTACCGGCACGACGCAGGTGATGGGATAAGGGCCATAGCCATATGTTTGAACGCTTCACAGAAAAAGCCATTAAGGTTATCATGCTAGCCCAGGAAGAAGCTCGCCGC
>NZ_BAACAP010000166.1:0-44226 GCF_045865695.1 Scytonema hankhaensis NUACC26 | reverse complement strand
TTAGAAGCTCTTTTCTATGCAGCTTCATATTAAATTGGTATTACGCCAAATAAAATCGGTACACGAATTCTTTGCTCTTTAGCTTTACCTTCTTCAACTTGCATACCTACTTCTTTAAGGTATGGTCTCAGTACACTTAAGACTTCATTACTACTCAATTTACTGTTTTGAGAATCTATTTGCTCTTGAACTTGAACAAAACACTGTAAAATCTTTTCTACCTGGTAAGTTTTTTCAAAAGACTCTGGGAAAAAGTTATACTGAAGCATCTCTTAACTAACCAATCTTAGAGTTACATTTTTATAGTTCCCAGAAAAACTTCTAAAATAACAACTTACCGAGCTATCAATTATGTCTTGATGGAGCTGTTATTGTCTAACCCACCAGGTAGACTTCAAAAGCCAGCCTACCACAAACCCAACAATCAACCCAGACGTATGACCGACAAAACTAATCTGTGGTGTTGTTAAATCGAAGATGATTTGCAAAATAATCAGCGTGACAATTCCTCGCAAACTTCTAGCAGCAATGCGCGTTCTTTTCCTTTGCCAGTCAATTAATAAAATAGCAGCAAAAGCACCAACAAGCCCCATGATGCATCCAGAAGCACCAACCGCAAAATTAGTCTGAGAATAACCTTTAAGTGACATAAAGGTTACGGCTAGCATTGAACCGATCGCACTGGTAAAATATAACAGAATAAATCGAGGAAGTCCGAGCGCAAATTCTACCAAACGACCAAACAAAAAAAGACCTAACATATTAAGTGCAAGGTGCAAGAAACCATAGTGAAGAAAAGCAGCAGCGAATAAACGCCACCATTCTCCTGCGACAACTTCTTTAGGAACTAATGCGCCCAAATTATATAAGTTCTCAAGGTTAGTACTTCCTCCGAGCTTCACCTCAAGACCAAAAACCAGCAAATTTAAACTAATAATAAAGTAAGTGGCAAATGCTTTGCGCGGTTTAACGCCAATTCTACTGTTATATCTAGCTTCAGATTCCATTTCAGCACTGATTCTAGATAAAGTTTGTTTGCTTCTCTCAGTTAAAACTGTTTCAGCTTCAACAACAGGATTGGATAAACGTCTTGCGACTACTTTTTGGACGCGAAGATCGCTGCTATCGCTTATACTTAAAAATTGTTCGCGAGCGATTGTGTCTTTTCCAGCAGCTTGGTCAGCCGTCGCAAGCCAGAATATTTTAATAGTGTCAGAATAGTTGAAGAGAGAACCGCTCAGTAGTTTCGTGACTTGTTCTGTTTCACCGCAAAAAGCAAAGATAAACAAACGTGCTAGGTTTCGCGTTCTTATGTTAAGTATTTTCTCAAACGTGCGTTCGTAACGTTCCCAGGTCAATAGCATACCATTTAAGTTGCCTGTTTCTCCCAGCGCTCTTAAATAGGTGTTGAGTATATCGAAGTCCTTACGTAATGTTACGGGGGACATATCCTGTATCCATAACAATAGATCTTCCCAACGACCTTCTATCTGATACAGTGTTGCGATCGCGGATCGACCAGTGGGTGTTTGAGCGTTTTTGTGACGGTCGAGAATTGCACTCGCTTCATCTACATTCCCATTTTGTGCCAATTCTATAGCGCGTAACAGTTTTGGTCGTTCGCGCCAGCCATCAGCAGGGTGTAACAGTGCAATAAATTGAGCTAATTTGCTAGCTTGACCGAAACTTTGTTGGGCGCTGAGTTGGTCAACTTTTCTGTTACCGATGTTTGGTGCGACTATTAAGATCGCCCACAAACATCCACCAATCAAGCCTGCTGTAGCTGGTATGGCGTAAGTACTTACTGCTGTAATACCTAAGATCAGCACAGAAATTACAATCCAACCACGATTATTTTTTACAGAGATAAGTGCTGCATTTAGCATGGTGGAAACACATGACAGACACACTAACCAAATCAGCAGGTGATTGAGATCCATAAAATTTAGATAAATTGGGCAATCTTGTATTTTATGTTAGTTGTTAGTTGTTAGTTGTTGGTTCTCCACTAACCACTGTACGGGCGCAAGGCATTGCGCCCCTACTAACCATTAACAATCCTTTATTTCTAGCAGTTCTTTATTGTCGATCGCATTCTGAGAATAATCAGATACGGATGACCAACCGTTGACAGCATCTTTAATCACACCAGCTACGGGAACAGCAATTAATAACCCCAACACTCCACCAATATATGTTCCAATCAGCAAAGAAACTAAAACCCATATTGGTCTCAGCCCAGTAAAACTACCTAAAAGACGAGGTGCGATCGCTTGATCGATAATTTGGTCGATAATGACAGAAACACCTAAAACCCTCACAGCTAGCCAAAAGTTGTGCGATACTATTATGAGAGTGACTATAGCAAGACTTGCAACATCGCCAAAAGGAATTAAACTTAAAATCCCCACTCCCAAACCAAAGAGTAAAGCAAATTGAACGTTGAGAAGCAGAAACACTACAGTCAGTGAAAATCCCATCAACACACCCAACGCTATCTGACCGATTAAATAGTTTTGAAAATTTTGTTGAACAGATTGTTTTAATTGTTGACCAAAACTCAAAGGTAGCTTTTTAAATATTCCTTCCCAAATTCTTCCACCATCTAATAAAAGGTAGAAAGTTAATACTATAGTAATCAAAGCTTCAGAAATACTATCAATTGTTTCTAGAACTAATTTAAAGAGTTTATCCGTTAAATACTCTAATTCATCTGGTAAACGATTTGCTATTTGAGTAAATACTTGATTTAAATTCCAATTAAACCCATGACTAATAGTCCAGTTATTAAAAACTTCAAATTTTTGTTCGCTAGAATTAAGCCATTTAGGAAGCACTCTATCCATTTCATGAAATTGTTGTGATATAATCGGAAGTAGTGTTAACCCTAAAGCTAATAAAATAGTTAAAGTAACGATAAAAACTGATGCAACTGCATAATTACGTTTAATTCCTTGGTTTTCTAAAATAGAAACTGGGTAATTCAAAATAAAACTGAGTAAAGTTGCTAAGACTAGAGTTGTGACAATGGGTTGAAAATAATGAAAAAATCGAAATGCGAGCCATCCATTGAGAAAAAGTAAAGGAAATATAAGTGTCAGAATTAACAATTGTAGTAATTTATTAAGTGAAATAGTCATCTTGCTTTTAGTAAAATTTCTGAGATAGACAATGCCTAGTAATATTATTAGATATGTTAATATTACTGAAAAGTCTACCACCTTTAGTCATAAAATCTAAGAATATAGGACTATAAGTTGGTTTAAGAATTATACGTAGGGTGGGCAATGCCCATCAAAAGGGAATATCTTAATTTAGCAAATTACCTTTAAGGATTCCCAGAAAATTAAATTATTCCATATTGTGGAACGGGCGTCCTCGCCCGTTTTATATTTGTGGCGGGCGAGGACGCCCGCACCACGATACCCAAAACTATACTACAACTGACTACAACACTACTCCTCAGACTTCAAAGCTAAAAATTGCTCTCGATCTATACGTCCAGCTTTGTACAGAGTTTCTGTAATTTCTGATATTGTTAAAACTGCATAACCTCGATAACCATTTTCCTGTAACCTTTCCATAACGCCTTGTTCGTGATTGATAAAGACCACAATATCCTCAACATTTAAACCCACAGATTTTATTTTTTCTGCTCCTTCCATGACGCTTTTACCACTGATGAGAATATCATCAACAACTGCAATTGTCTCACCAGGATAAAACTCTCCCTCGATCGCGCGTCGAGTACCATGAGCTTTTACTTCTTTGCGAGGAAAAATCATGGGACATTGAAGACGCAAGGCTAAACCAGTTGCTGTAGGTAAAGAACCATAAGGTATACCTGCTACTCTATTAAATTTTAGAGTTCGTAGAATCTCCTCATATGCCTTAAGAACTCGCTCGAAAAGCTGAGGATTGGAAATGATTTTACGTAAATCGATGTAGTAAGGAAATACAGCACCTGAAGCTTGCACGTAGTTGCCAAACATAATACAGCCGATATCATAAAGTTGCAAAATCAAATCTTGCAAGGGATGTTGATTGAGCAAAGAAAGATCGGGTAACCAGACAGCACAACTCGAAGCATCAAAGTTAATTTCAGTTTTTGCTCGATTGACTTCTTCTTGTAGAGACTGAACTTGCTCGGATAAATCTTCTCGCGATAACATATCTTGGGATACGGGAATTAATAAACCATCCCCATTTCTGTTTAAACCTGCTGCTAAAATTTGATTAATCTTGTTCCCTTCTGCCCAAATACTACGAGTCATAATAATACGTTCGGGAGCCTCAAAGCGAATTCTTGCTATGACATCAGGCTTTGTTGTTCCCACTTCCAAACCCAATTGTTCTTGTATTCCCCAATTTCTTGACTCTCTAACTATTTGTAAATAAAAAGGTGTATCATCTGTAGGATAATGCTGTAATTTCTGAGCAGCAGGATTGGAAGTACAGCATAAAATAAAAACGGCTTTATCTGAATACACTAAAAACGGCGCAACATGGTCTTGTCCTGCATAAGAACTTAAAGTGATAGCATCAACATTCCATTCTGTAAACACAGTACGGGCAAAGAGAGTACTCGTGTTTAAGTCGCTGTGTTTGGCATCTAAAATAATGGGAATATGGGAAGGGATAGCTGCTAGAGTTTTATGTAGCAGTTCTAAACCCGGAATACCTAAAGCTTCATAAAAGCCGAGCGTCGGTTTATAGGCGCAAACTTTATCGGCTGTTTTGGAAATGACGAATTGCAACCAATCCCACAAACAAGGTATGATGTCTTGGGCTTCGTATCCAGCAGGCATCATCTCTGGGTTGGGGTCTAGTCCTACAAATAGTAAACTTTGATTTTGTGCAATTGCTCCATTTAATTTATCAAAAAAGTTCATAGATTTTTTTTAAAGCTTTCACATACGTATAATTCTATAACGTATAGTTGGGTACAAATTACGAATTACGAATTACGAATTACGAATTGGAGCGAAGCGACTTGATACCCACTCTTTCATAACTGTGATAATTCGTCGCAAGTCGTCCTCACCAATGATGTATGGAGGCATAGTGTACAGCCATTTGCTGTACGGGCGAAGCCACACTCCCCGATCTAGAGCAAATTCCTTGAATCCTATGAGATTCGACGGACATTCAAACTCCAGCACTCCTATGGCTCCAAGTACTCGTGCGTCGCAAAGCGATGGTCCCTCCAATCCCTGGATCTCTTCTTTGAGCACTTGCTCAATAGCTTTGACTTTACTAAGGTAGTTTTCGGTTTCGATAAGGTTGATACTTGCCAACGCCACAGCGCAGGCGACAGCATTTCCCATGAAAGTTGGCCCATGCATGAAAGCGAGTTCCGGATCGTCACCGAGGAAGGACTCGTAGACTTGGCTTGTAGCGATAGTCGCCGATAGTCCGAAGTATCCCCCAGTCAGTGCTTTACCAAGCACCATGATATCCGGGGTGACATTGGCAAGCTCTGCTGCAAATAAGGCTCCTGTTCGCCCGAAACCCGTTGCTACCTCGTCGAATATGAGTAGCACCCCATGCTCATCACACAGTTTCCGGGCGTGGAATAAATACTCGGGGGGATAGAAGCGAAAGCCACCCGCTCCTTGAAATACCGGCTCGAGAATTACAGCAGCAATCTGGTTCTTGTTTGATTCGAGAAGCTCGGCGAGTTGACAAAGCGATGTTTGGCATTCGTGAGATTCTATGTTAACCCCGCCCGGTGCATCAACAAAATATTGGGGGAGTATGACCCCTTTAAACAATCGGTGCATCCCCTCGTCGTCGTCACTCACCGACATTGCTCCTGTCGTGTCGCCGTGATACCCCCGACGGAGCGCTACAAAACGACTTTTCTGGGGAACCCCTTTGTTGCGCCAGAACTGAATTGCCATCTTTAGCGCAACCTCTACCCCTACTGAGCCGCTATCACCAAAGAACACATGATTGAGCCGCTCGGGGGTAATCCTGACTAACGTCTCGGCGAGATGAATAGCTGCATCGTTAACTAGACCCCCGAGCATAACGTGAGCGAATTTTGCAAGCTGCTCCTGAACCGCCTGATTGAGGACGGGGTGATTGTACCCGTGAATAACGCACCACCACGAAGAGATGCCGTCAATGAGCACCGTGCCATCATCAAGATAGAGTTTGACCCCTTCCGCTCGAACGACTCGATATGGGGGCGGAACGGTCTTCATTTGTGCGTAAGGAAGCCAGAGCGAATGAACTTGTGCAGTCATTGGGGCTTATATTCGAGTTATTAACGTACTACTTTATTACAATTCCCACTTCCGTGAGGTACATTGAAGAAATAATTAACCGCACCCTGTAGCAGATGGACGCAGATAAATTTGTACCTCGGTAGACGAACGCTATATCACAGTTCACTGCGATTTAACTTTACTTGGTAGCAAGACGAGATTTATATCAGAAGGAAGTAGCTTAAATTTGTAAATTGCCCTCACTCTAGAAGAGTGGGGCTACACAAATAAAGCCTAATACCATTTCACTGAATCTTTGAGACAAATGCGATCCCCCCAACCCCCCTTATAAAGCTACGGTGTAAACACAAGTTGCATTTACCCCCCTTAATCCCCCCTTATAAAGGGGGAAACTGAATTTCTAGTTCCCTCCCCTTTATAAGGGGAGGGTTAGGGTGGGGTAAAAACAACGTTAAAACCTCAATTTGTCGGCTATTTCAAACTTGTGTATACACCGTAGCCTTAAAAAGGGGGGCTATGCGTAAGTCATAGTGGAAACAGAAATTCAATTAACAACAACTACTTGAGGCTTTGTTACAAATGATAAAGAATTTTGAAGAAGAACTTACTTATCAGTATCGAGATCGTTATCGGTTGGAAAATATTCAAGAGAATCTTGACCTTGTAAAAAATGGTACGCCAGATTCACGCATTAAAGCGTTAGAAACAATAGAACGGATTCTTTTGCGGATTCACGATACCTATGCCATCGCTTGGGATTTTGGTGGTGTCCTGATGGATGGACATAATAAACTTTTTATTGAACTGTATGCACGTTCAAAGGGAGTTGATTTAAGCAGAGAAAAATTAACTCAACTTTGGCAGATTATCTTTAAAAGCGCTCCTATTCCTGGGGAGAATTATGATGCCCTAAAGATCGGTCAGGCGACTCCTGAAGAATTTGCCTCTCACGCGATCGCGCATTTTAATACTGCATTTACCACAGTAGGAAAAGACAAGATTGAGATTACCAATTCAGAAATTCGCAATTTTCTAACTCTCTACTACAGTCATTACGACCCCAAGCATGAAAATGGTGAGATATTGCAGAGCCTCAAGCAATTAGGAATTCGCCAGTATGGGTTAACCAATAATTTCATGGCAAAAATTGAATATTTCTTATCTCAGCAAGAATTCGATTATTTACAAGGAGTTATTCCGATTGTATCAGAGAAATTTGGTGTTAGTAAACCCAGTCCTCAAATATATTTATTGTTTAAACAGCACGTTTTTATTGATAGGTTTGCTAAGGAAATCTTACAAGTAGACTTACCAGATAGCGCTATCTCTCAGTTGTGGCAAGCTGTATTTCAAATCGATGCCAAATTTTATAGTTTTGTAGAGACACAACACACTAATTTAGAACTAAGTCAATCCGCAATTCTTGCCTGCGATCGCATATTAAAAGAACTTGGTTATGCGAACATAGATGTGACTTTAGTCGCCGAACGATGGTTAGATTTTTGGACGAATAACTACGAGCAGATTGGAGAGCAAACGATTTTTGTAGATGATAAAGTTAAAAATTTAAATCAAGCTTTTAAGTGTGAAGGAATACTGGGAGTTCATTATGATGCAAACAAAGGGCAAACGTTAGCCGCTCAACCCGTTTTGAGAGAATTATTAAAGCAGGAACAACTCAAGCAAGTCATCCGAATATTACGGGAACTCACGGTAGTTGACAATTCCTTGGGGAGACGAGCCTCTCTTGCTCTCAAAAAGCTAATGCCATTTCGCATTCGCCACGAAAAACTGAATTGGCTCTCTCGTGTTAAAAAACATCATTCAATTGTTGATGCAGTATCAGACGAGCAAATTTATGCGCTACTCGAGCAACATTACGAACAGCTTTATACAGCGTATTTTCAGTTAGGTCAATTGGTGAGTTATCAGTATGCTCTTATTCATCGAATCGTCGCCTCACCGGAATATACTTATGATGAAGCTCGTCAGATTGTATTGCAACTCTTCGAGGCGTCCAATTTGTTTCTTGACCGGAACCGCGACCTTAGTCCCGATCGGGAGACTACAATATCAGGAGACATTGCATCTAATTTAGATGATGTACCGGACACAGAATCTATTCTCAAGAAAAAGTTACTGCCAGAGATTAAACGCAAAATTGTTGAGTACATTGATGTATTGGATGTGTCGCATCAGCCCATCATTCGAGCTCTGATGAAACTGTTGCAAACTCAAATAGATGACCTACCAACACTCAAGCAATTCATGGAGCAGTTACTGCAACAGCTAACTGTTTTGAAATCAATTCGATTGGTATCGTGGCAACATATCGAACAATTGTTTAAAAACCTAAGGGAGATGCTGAACTTGGGTTTGGAACCATCATCACGTCAATTAGATGAGTGGTATCAGCAGTTAGAAGAAGACGCTCAGCAGACACCAATGGACTTAGTACCACTGCAACAAATGATTGCGGAATGGGAACAGGAGATTCATCAGTTAGAGAGTACCTATTTTCAGCAGTATTATCAGTGGAACACTCTCAACGATCGCGTGAAAATTGCCTTATATCAAGATGCTATATTAGACGGGGTGCGCGAGCAATTTCTACCGGAGAATCTTTATCAATTTATTCAGAGTCTGATGCTGCGTGTATACGATTTGCCTCGCTGGAAAGACCTGACTAAGCCGACAATTATTTTGGTCAGTGGCTCATCTGGTTCGGGCAAATCAACACTTTCGACACAGGTAGCTCGGCTCTTTGGCATACAAAAAGTATTTTCTACTGACGAAGCGGGACGAGCCAATACCAAAGCAATTTTAGATTTTCTCTTTGGTCAGGAAGAGGCGGCTGAAGCTTTTCCTGCTTTATACCAATCTTCGTTTGAGGGAAACATCCAGTCATATTACTGTCAATCGATTCTCAGCACGATCGGGGTGGAAGGATTGGTAAAACGATTGCACAAACAAAATACATCAGCGTTAATTGAAGGCGTAGGGTTGTTACCGGGGTTAATATCAGAGCCAATCTTTGAACTCCTCAATATAGATTGGCTCATTATGCAGGTCGATCCGCAACAGCATTGGCAGCATTTTGCCCTTCGATCGCGATCGGCGACGCAACGAGATGCCGATCGATATCGAGCTAATTTCGATATGATTCGCACAATCCACGACCAAATCGTCATGATGGGGAGAGCGCATGGATTAACGATTGTGGAAAATACTGAACCGATTCAACAGATGATAGACATGGCGATCGAACGGATTAAAGGTCCCAATTCTGACCAATTTTTTGAAGTGAACGATTCGATCCGAGACGAAATGAACGAACTTTTAGCCACGCAACGACAGCATTTGCCAGTGAAAATTCACTTTGATGTTAAACGTGCAGCAATGAATTTGGGTATTGAAGAAGATACAATTACCACCCTTTTGTATCGTTTTGGATTTCAAGCAGCACCTTCCCGACGTCATCAGTGGATTCGACAACCTTCACGCGACGTGCAACTTATTCAGGAATTACCTTCCTCTAGTTGAACCTTTAAAAGAATCTAGGGGCAGATACACAAAGACAATAGCTAATTTTATAGCGATAAAGAATCTTTAAACTCTAAATATAGCTATCTTTAATTATCTTTAATAGGTTTTGAAAGAGTTTTAAGGGTTTCATATTTGCGAATGGCATTGTTCATGGAATTGATTTGTGAAGCATGAAATGATGGAGGCATTAAGCTATGAATTATAGCCCCCATTCCGCACCCCAACTGTCACAAACGGTAATTACTGAGTAAAATCTCTAAAAAAAGAATAAAACTATACTGTTTTTCTCATAAAAACAGGTGAGAAAGTGTGAAAACTGGGACATGAGACATCCAAGCTATTCTCAATTATTAGCAATAAGATGGCAACAGATTTTTTGTCGTCATTGATAGATAAATTTCTATATTTTATTGAATAATTTATGATTTTACTAATGTATAAGGCTCAAAAAAAATCATTAGACATAACTATTTAAAGCTATTTTCTAGAAAAAAATAGCTCATTGGTGGAGAAATTATATATTTTTAAAATACAATTATGTAACTATTCGATAATAACGCTGGCAGTTCTCTGGTAATAGATTTAGAATAAAGTTTCTCTCTTGATTCCAATTTGAAACTTGTTTCTCTTCATGAAAAGTCACGAGATGAATTGATTGAAAACATTGAAATATCCACCTTAAAGTGGGATTATCTATGGATTTCCCTAACTGATTCTTAACAGTTAATTGTGACTCATATAAAGCCAGCCGTATTTGTCGCTGCGCTAACTTATAGACTAACAAGCATAAACCCATAATCATTACCAATGCTTCGATTCTTTCCGGTCTTTTAAGATAAACGCTATTTGCAAAAAACGATAGGTCTTTGAGAAAAGCAAATCCTCTCTCGCATGATTGCTGCGCTTTATAATGATAAATCATGGTACTATTGCCAAGCTGACTTGATTCTAAAACGTTTGTCGCAATGATAAATCTCCCAGCGCTAAGAGAATCCTGATTAATTTTATTTTCATCCTTCATGATTGTTGCTGATATTTGATAAACATCTGATGGGATTTCTGTTCCTTGTGCTTTTGGTGTTATTACAGTCACTTTATATTTCTCAATTTGATGATATTTGAACTTTTGGGAAAGTTTTGATAATACTTTAACCGCATCAGCTTCACAGGCAAATTTTTCCGCAGCTAACTTCTTTAATTCGCTGCGAGCTTTTTCTTCAGCTTTCAGAATTTTTTGTGAGAGTTTTCGTAAATCAACCTCTCTATCAGATAGCTTAATATATTCAATTGAGAATACCCAGAGGCTTTTTCTAAAGTTTCTAGAATCTCAGACATCCGCAAAGCGTAAGACCGAATATTAGGATTCAGAGGTAGGGTAATATCAAATTCTTCACCTGAGTCTGTTATCTTATACCAAACTGATTCTGAATTGCCGAATTGTTTCTCTTGATTCCATCCGTTTTTTTGAAGGTAGGTTATTAATTGCTGTGGATCTAAATTAGAGAGAATTTTAGGGTCGCGCACGGTTACTATCATCATATTCTTTCTCCAGAGGCGGTACGTTGCATCAGATTACAGTCCTGCAAACCATTCATAACCTTGGTCTTCCCAATATCCCTTAAAAAGCGATAACTGACTAACCAGTGTAACTTGAGTTACCCACTTACTCTGCTTGTATCCAAGTTTCACTGGAGAAGCCAAACGTAAAGGCGCACCATTCTCCACTGGTAATGTTTCACCATTCTTTTGATAAGCTAACAAAGTTTGAGGATGTGAGGCTGAAGCAATATCCCAACTTGAATAGTAGCCATCGGCTGATTTAAAGTAAACATACTTAACATTTGACTGAGGTTGAGCAAGAGCAATAATCTCTTGCAAACGCACACCCGCCCATTGTACGATCGCAGCCCAACCTTCTACACAAACATGGCGAATAATCATAGATGTCAAAGGCAAAGCTTGAATGTCAGCCATGCTCAGATTGAGGGGATTTTTTACCTCACCATCAACAATTAAACGGTATTTTGCCTGGTCAATGATTGGATTATACCTAAAGCTATTCACTAACAATGCTTCTGGTTGAATTTCGCTAATAGAAAATTCTGGAACAGGCTTTTGTGGATTCAATAGTAAGGCTTCCACCTTTTGATTCAGGGGTTCGGAAAGTTTTCCGACAACATCTTCAAATAAAGGAGTTCCGCATCCGCCCAATAGAAAACCAATACTAGAAATTCCTGAAACATTGAGAAATTGACGGCGCGTTAATTGAGGATGATTTACGCGAATTATATTCATAATAGTGAGTTAGTAGTTTCTCCAAAACATAGATTCAGTTAATTCTGTACCTCCAGCTTCGCGTCCTAATAACCAGTGAGTTATCGAGAACAAAATAACTATTGGTACGGAGGAAAAATGTACGATTCTCAAAGCTTGCCAACTTCCAAATATATCTACAATCCAATAGAATTGAGCTGGTTTATACATTCCTATTCCCGTAAATATAGCTAAAAGCAAGATAGGAATTATAAATGTATAAACAATACGATGAAAAGCATAAATTAACCGTTTAGAATTTTTACTTTTTTGTAGTGCTTTCAAGTCCTTCGTTCCTACGAACCGATGTCGCCACCGCCGTGTAGCTAAAACATAAATTCCATACCACAGTAAATTCAACGAAAATAACCACATAGCAGCAAAATGCCAATGTCTACCGCCTGCTAGCCAACCTCCCAGTGTAAATATAGGAGGAACATGCCAACCAGCCCGCCCGCCAAATACGGGATTGGCATTATAAATTTGCAATCCACTGGTAAGCATAATAAACAAGCTAATGATATTAACCCAATGAAAAATTTTGGCTCCTATTGCTTGAGTTGGTAGCTTTCGAGGTTTAAACGGAGTGGTTGGTGTCATGTAGTGTAGGGATTGGGGATTGGCGATTGGGGATTTGGTAATATTGGGCTGTTCAGATCTCCGACTTCTTTAAGAAGTCGGGGAGCTTATCAACATAAATATCATACTAAAGAAAAGGAGCGGGTTTATACCCCACTCCCATATGCTCTCTTGCTACCAAACTTGAATATTTTGAGTGCGAACTTAGTAACTAAGTCTAAAAACTAGTACTCTGTATAATGTCAGCATAAGTTGCAACTCTATGATTTAATTCTATCGCAAATTCTGTTCCTTTACCAAATTGAGAGTAACACTTTATTTTTCCTTGATGTTTCTCCACTATAATTTGTTGGCTAATTGATAGCCCTAGTCCTCTTGCATTTCCTTCCGCTCTGGTTGTAAAGAATAGTTCAAAAATATGCTTTTTTAAATGAGGAAGAATCCCTTGACCGTTATCAGAGATACGGATAACAATTTTATGTTGCTTTGATAATTGACTGCTACGTTTACCTACTAATGATAAATGACTGTTAATGACTTCTGTGCGAATCCAAATCTTAGGAATAAAGGAATTATCTTGCTGTATCTTTTCTTCTAATGCATCAATAGCATTATTGAATATATTTATAAATACCTGATTTAGCTCGCTTACATAACAATTTACAAGTGGTAATTCCCCAAACTCTTTAATTACTTGTATTCGAGGTCTATTGGGCTGTTCTTTTAAACGGTGCTGTAAAATTTTCAGAGCGCAATCCAACCCTGTATGTATGTCAGCCTTGACCATGCGCTCGTCTTCATCTTGGGAAAAACTCCACAAGGCAAAGGCAATGTCTTTTATGCGTTCGGAACTTGCTCGCATTGACCATAGCAATTTTAAAAAATCTGTTTTCACAAAGTTCAAGTCAAAGCGTTGAAGTTGTGAGGCTAATTCTGTTTTGGATTTAGGATAACTTTGTTGATACAATTCTAGCAGATGAATTAAGTCTTCTGCATATTCACTGGCAGGATGTAGGGAAGCATTTATAAAGTTAATGGGATTGTAAATCTCACCAACTACATCTACTACTAGTTTACCAAGGTTAGTCATTTTTTCGTTTTGCAATAACTTCCCTCGGAAATTTCTCAAATCTTCTTGGGTATCCTCTAGTTGCTGTGCTGTTTTCTGTTCTCGGGCTTCGACAATAACTCTTGAAGCTATTTCTTGTTGGACTTGTTCGATTAACTGGCATTGCTGAATTGCGATCGCAATCTCAACACTGACTTGTCTTAAAGTTTCTAGCTCCTCTTCCTGCCAATAACGGTTATTTGAACGATCGTAAACCATAAGCAAGCCCCATAATTTGCTTTGGCAACAGCAGTTGAGAATTCCATTTTTCTGATTGGTGACTTGTAAGTGAGAACTTGGAATTGGGGATATTGTATTTTGGTAATCTTCTAACTTTAGAGAGATAGGAAAAACTAAACTGGCTTTAGTTTGAAGTTTCTCTAGATAAATATATCGATCGCGATCGTTAACCGACTCAACAGCCATCATATTGTTTTCATCCCCAGGAAAACGATAAATGACTGTACGGTCTACTTGTAAAAACTGCTGTACGAGATTGGCTATTGTCTCAAGTATTGGCTGTAGCTGAGAACCAGAATAAATACATTTGCGAATGCCATTCAGCAAACTTTCCCGTTTTCTCATCTGTTGCAATGCTTGCTCTTGACATTTTTGCCTGGTGATATCTTGGTGGGTTCCCACCATTTGCACTGGCTGACCGGATCGATCCCACTGAAAGACTCTTCCTCGGTCAAAAATCCACTTCCACTCTCCGGATTTAGCTAACATTCTAAATTCGACTTCGTAGACTGGTATGCGCCCGTCTAAATAATCATCTAATACCGCCATCACCCTTGGAAAGTCCTCTGGGTGTACGAGTCTCTCAAAGGATGTGTGATGATTCTCGATTTCTTCTACTTCGTACCCTAAAATGTGTTTCCATTGAGGGTCGTAGTAGATCTTGTCAGTCACTAAATTCCAGTCCCACAGACCCAAACCAGTTGCGACTAATGCTGTTTGCAAACTAGCGTGCGAACGTTGGCAAAGTTCTGTGAAAGCCTGGTGTGTATCTTGCTCTTGCTCTGCTAACGCTTTGGCGCTTCCTGTTGAAAGTAGAGCTTCCCTATGATGAGTAGCCGATCCTTCTGTATACATAGCTGCTGGTTCGATAAGGAAAATAGCTTAGCTTATAGCTCAATGGCTGCTTTAGCACCTTGATGGTATATGCATAGAAAGTGCTGTTATATTTCTAAATGGTTACTTCCCCTATAACTGACATTCGAGATACGTTAATCCCTGTAAACAATTTCGATGGAAGTTAAGAAAAGGTCAACAGAATAATGTAACCTGTCCTTTGGTCACAAATACCGTCGTCAAAAAAAAATTGGCTACATTTTATCCTGCTACTCTTTCAAAATGGCAGAATACTAAGTATATAAAATCACAAACAAAGCGTTTAAGATTTAGTATGGAAGAGTTTAAAAAAGCTACACTCTAGTCTAGACAAAGAACTCATAATTTTATAAAATTGTCAATATTTTTTTGTAGCTTTTTTACGATCGCCTTACTCAATTCTACAAAACGGAGGCTACATTTGAATCAACCACTTACCGATTAAACTTTTACAAGAAAAAATTGAGGAAATTACACACACAAGTCGGGTCTGAGGACTAATGACTATAGATGAAATCGTATTACTACTGAAGGCAAACGCTCCGAACTCGTTAACTCCACTCCAAGAAATGGTGTTACGTTCTTCATGGGAAGGAAAAACTTATACAAGTATAGCAGTTGAAGCGCATTACGGAGAAGAGAGAGTTAGAAAAGTTGCTTCTAATTTATGGCAAGTTTTGAGTGATTTTTGGAAAGAGCCAATCGGCAAATCCAACTTCCGTCAAATTTTAGAACCTCGCCGTTTAAGCAGAACGCAACAACAACTGCTCCGGGAATTCAATCGTAAAGATGAAGTCACATCCCTAGAATTTCCTAGTGGTCCGGTATCACTGAACTCTAAATTTTATGTTTCTCGTTCGCCAATTGAAGAATTGGCTTACGCGGGAATAGCAGAACCAGGAAGTGTTACTTGCATCAAAGCCCCTAAGAATATGGGGAAAAGTTCCCTAATTCTACGGATTCTTGCTCATGCATCAAGTCTTAGCTACAGCACAGTTCATTTAGACTTTCAGCAGGCGGATAGGGCAGTTTTTACTAATCTCGACCGATTTTTGCGCTGGTTTTGTGCCAATGTTAGCCGGGAGTTGGGTTTGGAACCGAGACTCAACGATTATTGGGATGAGGATATGGGCAGTAAAATCTGTTGTTCTCTCTATTTCCAATACTATTTACTTCCATCTCTCAACAGTCCTCTGGTTCTAGTGTTTAATGAAGTCGATTGGCTGTTTGAATATCCAGTCATTGCTGAAGATTTTCTTCCTTTACTCCGTTCTTGGTACGAACAAGCCAAATTGGTGGAGGTTTGGCAAAAACTTCGTCTTGTTCTGGCTTACTCAGTAGAATTCCTGTTACCTCTCAACATGACTCATTCTCCATTTAATATCGGTTTGCCAATCAAGTTAACGGAATTTTCAAAAGAACAAGTACAGGATTTAGCACAACGTCACGGATTGGATTGGTTTCACGCTTCTGATGCTGACAAACTGATGGCAATGGTAGGGGGACATCCTTATTTGGTAAGGTTGGCTTTGTATCACCTTGTCAGTAAGGGCGGAACGGAACGCACTTTAGGGCAATTATTGCAACAAGCACCCACGGAAGCAGGAATTTATAATGAGTATCTCAGGCAATGTTTGTTGGTTTTGCGGGAGAAACCAGAATTAGGAGATGCTTTCCGAGAGGTGGTTTCTGCTGTAAGTCCCCTACAAATGGAACTATCTGTAGCATATAAGTTGTATGCTATGGGGTTAGTGAGTGTAGAGGGCGATCGCTGTACTCCATCATGCGAGCTATACCGCTTGTATTTTAGGGAGCAACTCAACACTAACAGCGATCGCGACCCCCGTTTGCAAGAATTGGAAAAAGAAAACCAACAGTTACGAGTTCTCTCTGGTTTAGACGAACTGACTCAATTGGTAAGCCGTCGTTCTTTTAATACCTACCTTCAAATAGAGTGGCAAAAAGCTTTGAGCAAACGCGCTCCTCTATCATTGATTTTGTGCGATATTGATTACTTTAAAATTTATAATAAGACTTACGGAATTACTGCAGGTGATGACTGTTTGCGTCAAATTTCTCGTGTTATTAATAAGTGTGTAAAACAGTCTTTTCAAAGTGAAGGTTTAAATAGCGATCGCAATTCAGCTTTAGTTGCTCGTTATGGAGGTGAGGAATTTGTGATTCTCATCCAAACCGATGCAGCCAATGCTTTACACGTTGCTGAAGATATTCGCGAGGAAGTGAAAGCACTAGGAATTCCTTGCGATTATCCTAATATTGGCGGACTTCCTGCTGATGTTTTAACTGTTAGTTTGGGTGTTGCAAGCTTGATTCCAGAAGCTCAAACCGATCCTCATAATTTGTTGGTGACTGCAGAAAGAGCACTGATGCAAGCAAAGAGAAGGGGACGCGATCGGGTTGTTTTTAATTAATTTACCCCACCCTTGGGAATTTTGGATTACACATAAGTATATAGTTATTTTTACCCCACCCTAGCCCTCCCCTTGGAAAGGGGAGGGAACTGTATTTTCTGTTTCCCCCCAGGAAAGGAGAGGGAACTGTATTTTCTGTTTCCCTCCTTTCCAAGGGGGGATTAAGGGGGGTAAAGCGGTCTATTTGCAAGTTCAAAATCAACTCAACAAAGTCACCTTACCACTAGCTAAATCATAACGACCAGCAGCGATTTTCAATTTACCTTCTTTAATCAAACCTCTTAAAATTGTTGAACTTTCTGCCAATTTTTCTGCCTGATATTGGACATTAGAAATGATAGAGTTTTCTTCCAGACTGCCAGTTTTATTTCTTACCTTTTCCACAGCTGGTTTAATTTCTTCCACAAAAACGCCAATTCTTCCAGGCAATGGATCGCCTTTAACAGCTGCTACAACTGCACCACATCTAGCATGCCCTAAAACTACAATGAGTGGTGCGCCTAACACAGCTGTAGCAAATTCTAAGCTACCGATCGCAGTTTGACTTGCAACATTACCAGCAACTCTGACAACAAATAGATCGCCCAATCCTTGATCGAAAACAATTTCCGCCGGAACTCTCGAGTCTGCACACCCAAGTATTGCAGCAAAGGGGTATTGAGCGACAGCCGTTTCTTGCAATCGTAGTTTTGATTGGTTAGGATTAACACGCTTACCTTCAACAAATCTATTATTACCTTCAATTAATCTTGTTAAAGCTGCTTGAGGGTTAACTGGTCGAGGTTTTTCTACAGGTGTAGTTTTTTGAGCAACAGCAGGTTCTTGTTGTAAGAGTATACTACTAACAGCACTAGCACCAATACCAATGCTACCTACACCTGCTAACTTTAACAAATTCCGTCGTCCAACAAATCCATTAATCTTGCTCATGATATACCTCACGTCAAACAGCAAAATTTAACTCAGTTGCTATGAAAAAACTCACAAACATATACTCTAAAGTGTTATTAATCGAATCTAGATAACATCTTTAGAGAAATAAGTAGTTTAAGAATTATGGCAAGCCACTGAATATTAATCTTTGTTATTCCTTGGAATATATCAAAATTATGTATAACATTTGAAGAAATAGACCATTTGATAAAACTATGTATACAAAAGCTTCTAACTTATGATTGTTTTTCAAGACTTACGATGAGGTATGAAACGATACAGAATCATGTATTTGCAAAGCGATCGTAATCCAAAGTGAGCGTTAACAAATTATGCTTAACAGCCGCCGCAAAACTGGCAAGCCTTCCCCCTTTATCCTTCAAAACTGGCAAGCCTTCCCCCTTTATCCTTTATTTTTTAGTCTTTATCTTGACTTTATTCTTCTCCCTCTCTTGGGTAAATGCAGAAGAATCCAAAAAACCGAAGCTACAACCTTGGCAGATTGACGGCATTATGGCTGCGCTTGATGATGGTCATGATAAGGTAAGGGAATACGCACTGAGTAAATTAGCAGAGTACGACCAAAATTCCTTGGGCAATAAACGAGAAGGTATCGTAGAGAAAGCCGCCGACATCCTCAAGGATGAAAAGGCATCCGCCAACGTTCGTGGCGAAGCGGCGAGTGCATTGGCGAACTTGGGTTCATCGACTGCCAAATACATTCCCGACATCCTCAACTTCCTCAAGGATGAAAAGATATCCGCCAACGTTCGTGGCGAAGCGGCGAGTGCATTGGCGAACTTGGGTACATCGACTGCCAAATACATTCCCGACATCCTCAACTTCCTCAAGGATGAAAAGGTAGACGCCAACGTTCGTGGCAATGCGGCTATTGCATTGGGGAACTTCGGAACATCGGGTGCCAAATACATTCCCGACCTCGTAAACATCCTCAAGGATGAAAAGATATCCGCCAACGTTCGTTACAATGCGGCGAGTGGATTGGGGAACTTGGGTACATCAGCAGCCAAATACATTCCCGACCTCGTAAACATCCTCAAGGATGAAAAGGTATCCGCCACCGTTCGTGGAGAAGTGGCGAGTGGATTGGGGAACTTGGGTACATCGGATGCCAAATACATTCCCGACCTCGTAAACATCCTCAAGGATGAAAAGGTATCCGCCATCGTTCGTAGCAATGCGGCGAGTGGATTGGGGAAGTTGGGTACATCGGATGCCAAATACATTCCCGACATCCTCAACTTCCTCAAGGATGAAAAGGTAGACGCCACCGTTCGTTACAGTGCGGCAAGTGCATTGGGGAAGTTGGGTACATCGGATACCAAATACATTCCCGACATCCTCAACTTCCTCAAGGATGAAAAGGTAGACGCCACCGTTCGTGGCAATGCGGCAAGTGCATTGGGGAACTTGGGTACATCGGGTGCCAAATACATTCCCGACATCCTCAACTTCAGTTTCTTGGTAGAGTCAAGGGTGGTGAAGTCTCTGTCAGCTTTCTTCAGCAATTAAATATTAAGTTAAACATTGACAATCCCGATCGCGAACGGCGTTTAAATAATGATAGCTTCCGAATAGCATTTCTCAAAACCATAGAAGAACTTCGCAAATCCAATTTTCAAGGCGTCTGCTTTCTCATAGATGGAGCCGAGTTTATTGTACGTCAAAATTGGGTAAGTGATGCTTGGTCTTACCTACGAGGATTAAAAGATACAGACACAGCCATCAAACCTTTTTTAGAGCTTTTGCTATCAGGCTATCGAGATTTGAAAGAATATCAACAACGAGTCGGTTCTCCCCTGTTAAACATAGCAGAAATTGAATGGTTGACTTCCTTAAGTGAAGAACAAGCCAAAATATTGATAAGCGATCGCGCAGAACAAGAACAGATTTCTTTAACTGAAGAAAGAATAAATTCTATTATAGAATGGTCGGGATGCCATCCTTATTTAATACAACAAGCACTAAACATTATTTTTGATTGCGATCTCCAAAAAGAATCGCGTACTAATTTTATAGACAAATTATTACAGCACCACGATAACGATTTTTCCGGGTGGTGGAATGCAGAAGAATATTCTGGTTGCTTTGGAGAAACCGAAAGAAAAGTTTATTGTGCCTTAGTTCAAAACCGAAAAGGAAGTTCTAAAACTTTATCACAGTGTACTAGTTTAAGTCGCATCAAAGTGACAGATGCTTTAGAAGTGATTGCTGGGACTGGTGTGATTCAACAGCTAGATGAAGAGTATTATGAAATTGGCTCTCGATTGTTTGAAGAATGGGTTGCACAGCAAGTTATGTAGAAACCTATTCACCAGCTTGTTGTTTCAATAAATTGACCAAAGTATCGGATAACCACAACCCAGCGTCACGCAAAGCTTGAATACCAGGAGATATGCTAGGGATCAATCTTGAAGAAGGTGGCTCTCATGCTTGGGGGAAAATGTACTGCCCCTACAACGATTCTGAATGTAGATGTGGGGAATTTTGCATTACCAGTATTTGGAGCACTCCTAAAAACCCTACTAACCATGCAAAACAGATTCGTCGAGTAGTAGATAAGTGTATTTATCAACAAGAAGAAGACTAATGACTACTTTTAGGAGAGGGTAAGGTCAAATGCGAGAATACGAATTTACTTTAAAATTCAGACTCCCAGATCCTACGATTGATACTGGTATGTACGTCGATATCCTCTATGAATCAGGCTGTGATGACGCCATTATTGGCACTGGAATCAAAGGGTTTATTGCGCTTGATTTTATCCGTGAAGCACCATCAGCGTATGATGCAATGTCGAGCGCAATAAAAGATGTAAGAAAAGCTATCCCACAAGCGGAGGTTGTCGAGGCTTCACCCGATTTTGTTGGTGTAACTGATGTAGCAAACCTCCTGGGATGCTCTCGACAAAATATTCAAAAGTTACTATCGAAAAGCATTTCAAACCGCCCCCCTGCTGTCTACGGAGGGGCGCAATCTGTTTGGCATCTCTTTGAGCTTCTTATATGGTTAATTGAACATAAGGGCTATCATGTTGATGAATCTTTGGTAGAAGTTGCTAAAACCACTAGGAGTTTAAATCTCGTCCAACAATCTGAAATGCTCGATCCTGAGATACAAAAAAAATTTCAGGAACTTGTTTTTATCAATAGAAATATCTAAAAAATCTACTGTTTCCTTTTACTGTTTGTAAGGTTCTATGAATTGAAGAAATACAGAAAACTCTGATGGCAAGTCTTAGAGGATGTTTGAACAGTAGTTGGCTGTCATTTGAATCACATTATTACCCCCCTTAGTCCCCCCGATGTATTGGGGGGAAAGAATAGAAATCTAGTTCCCTCCCCAATGCATCGGGGAGGGCTAGGGTGGGGTAAATTTGAGAACCGGTACTCACACATTAGCAGGTGGTAAAGACAACCGATTTGGTTGAACAACAACACCATCTTCACCAGTATCAACTTCTGCTGGTACTTCCGACGCCAACAATTGCCGAATTAAACGTGCGATCGCTTTTTGTGCGAGTTGGTTAGCTATTTGTTGTCCCAAACGCTGCACTCCAGGATTAAATAACATCTGAGCGAGTTGAGGTGCAAGTTGTGTAGCATCAAATCCACGAGTTTCTTGTAGAATATTTAAGATCCGTTTGATATGATCCAAAGTTTGTTGTTGCTCAATTGTAGCGCTAGGTGTTTCATTAATTGCTGCAATCCCTACTCTTTCTCGTAGCAAATATGTAAAGTTATGCAGAACATTGGTAGTTGCTGCATTCAACCCTTTGAGAATTTCATCAACTAACTTGTCACGAATAAAAGCACCACGTTCCGAAGACAAAAAGTCTATGCCCTGATTCAGAACCAAGTTGAAATCATAATCGTCATTATTACGAGCATTTCGTAATAAGTTTTCTAACCGATTCCAACGAAATCTACCTTCTTTAAATAATAAATCTCGCAAAGATGCTCTTAATGCTGGTGCTGGGTCAGTTAATAACCGTTTAGCAACATAGGGATATGCTTCGCTAAGAACTTTGAAATTAGGATCTATATAGATAGCAATTCCTTCCAAAGTCACCAAAGAACGAATAATTAAAGCGTAGTAAGGCGGTACGCGGAAGGGATATTCGTACATCAAATTTGAAAGGTCATCGGTGATACTTTTGATGTTTAACTGAGCTACGCTAGCTCCTTGAGCTTCAGCAAAAACTTTAGCAAAAGCTGGTACAATCGGTGCTAAATTAGTATCTGGTGACAGGAAATCCAACTTGACGTAATCTTGAGCTAAAGCTTCAAAATCCCGATTGACAACGTGAACGATCGCTTCGAGCAAACCATAGCGCTGTTGTGGTTGAATTTCGCTCATCATTCCAAAATCTAGATAAGCCAATTTGCCATCTAGAGTTGCCAACAAATTTCCTGGATGCGGATCGGCGTGGAAAAATCCATGTTCGAGTAACTGGCGCAACGAACATTGTACGCCCACTTCGATTAAGTAGCGAGCATCGATTCCATGTGCGCGAATTTCTTCGGTTTGAGTTAATTTAATCCCATTAATCCACTCCATCGTTAAAACACGACGATTCGTATATTCCCAATATATTTTAGGAACATAAACGTCTTTTAAATGACCATAAAGTTGAAAAAATCTCTCCGCATTTTCTCCTTCATGAATATAGTCCATTTCCTCAAAAATGCGAGTCCCTAATTCATCAAGAATTCCTGCAAGATCGCTGCGTACCCGTTTAACTTTTTTTTGCCCCCATACAGCTAATTTGCGGAGAATATATAAGTCAATAGTTATGCTTTCTCGTAAGTCTGGACGTTGAACTTTAACAGCAACTTCTTCACCTGTATGCAATCTACCCTTGTAAACTTGACCCAAAGAAGCTGCTGCTATAGGCTCGCTAGAGAGAACGGGGTAAATTTCTTCTGGAGGTAAACCGAGTTCTTCTTCAATAAATTTATAAGCAATTTCATTAGGAAAAGCTGGTAGTTTGTCCTGCAATTGAGTCAGTTCTTCGAGATAAATAGGAGGAACTAAATCTGGTCTAGTGGATAAAGCTTGCCCAATTTTAATATATGCGGGTCCCAATTTTGTTAGCAATTCTCGCAGTCGAATTGCTTGTCTTCGGTCATTTTTGACAACAATTCCTCGTTTGCTACTCCACCACAATCCAAAAACAAATGATAAGGTTGGTGCTAGAACTGCAAGTACCCGCCGCAATACCCGTAAGGGTGTCTGTTGATAGTAAGCAGCAATTTCTCTGGCGTTGTAGCGTATTTCTTCTGATTCGCGTTTCCTAGTCAAAACCATGCGATCGCCCTTATATGGTAAGCTCTCCTCACTAACCACTACCACATCTTTTAAGTCTGGTTGTGTAACAGACAGTTCTTTTTGAGTATTTTTACTTAATTGTTTATTGTTAACAGATACTTCTATTACCGAGATAGTCTTAGAAGGGTCTTTGTTTGGTTGGGAATCATAGGAAACAGTCTTGGCATTCATGGGCTTACCACTATAATCAGATTATATTTGTTAACTGTTGTAACAATATGTTACGTAATCACTCAGTTATCATTTACCAGTAAGCCAGTTACCGGTCACTGGTCACTGGTCACTGGTCACTGGTCACTGGTCACTGGTCACTGGTCACTGATAAAAAAAGTCTATCCTCAACCACCAATCTTTGTGAAAGTCAAATTAAACTAGGTTAGGTACACTCAAGGGGTTTTTGTTCAATGGGATTGGGTATAGCCGATCGCTTACAGGTCATTCTCAGTTTCTCTTGAATTGGAAATATCCGGCGTCTGTCCTCACGGAGAATTTAACTAGATGTTGCTCTCTCTGCGAATAGAAAACTTTGCTCTCATTGACCAACTGGAATTGGATTTTGGCGCTGGACTCAACGTATTGACAGGTGAAACTGGCGCTGGCAAATCCATCATCCTAGATGCGATTGATGCTGTCCTCGGTGGCAAAGTCTCTAGCCGTGTCATTCGTACTGGCACAAATCGGTCAATGGTAGAAGCTACTTTTACCTCTAACTCTGCATTAGCCGCTTGGCTAAGCGAACAGGAGATAGACTTAATTGATGAAAACTCCATCATTCTTAGTAGAGAAATTACTGAAACCGCAAGTAATATTCGCAGTCGTTCGCGGGTTAATGGAGTGTTGGTAAATCGGCAAGTCATGGGAGGATTGCGCGATCGCCTTGTAGAAATCACGGCGCAAGGTCAAACTGTACAAGTGGGACAATCTGCCCAAGTTCGGGATTGGTTGGATGTTTATGGCGGTCACTCCTTAGTGCAGCAGCGCCAACTTGTTGCAGTCGCTTTTGGTACATATCAACAAGCTCATCTCATGCTGGAAAAACGCCGGACATCAGAACGAGAGCGGCTACAGCAGTTAGACCTGTTGACGTATCAAGTACAAGAATTAAAAGCAGCTAACTTGAGTGAGCCTGACGAATTCGACAAGCTTTTACAAGAGCGGGAACGCCTGAGCCATGTGGTAGAACTACAGCAAATGAGTTACAAAGTCTATCAAGCTTTGTACCAGAATGACAATGAAGCTCCCGCAGCCGCCGACCTTCTTGGAGACAGTGAGGTCACATTAACCAATATGGTTGAATACGATACTCAACTGCAACCCCTCTTAGACATGGTTAGAGATGCTCAAGCAACCTTAGCAGAAGTTGGACGACAAGTAAATGCCTATGGAGAAGGATTAGAAGCAGACCCGCAACGCTTGGAAGAAGTAGAAGAGCGAATTCGAGAGTTAAAACAAGTTTGTCGAAAGTACGGTCCCACCTTAGCAGAAGCCATAGCTTTTTACCAACGCATTCATGAAGAATTATCTCAGCTTAATAATAGCGAACAATCTATAGAAAGTCTGGAAAAGCAAGAAAGAGAATGCCTGTCAAAACTGACTGAAGCTTGTCAGGAATTAACTCAATTGCGACAGAATGCTGCATCTACTTTAGAAGCAGAACTTATCAAAGAATTAAAGCCATTGGCAATGGATAAGGTAAAGTTCCAAGTAGAAATTGTTCCAGTTATGCCAACAGTAGCAGGAGCAGATAAAATCACCTTTTTGTTTAGCCCCAACCCAGGAGAACCATTACAACCTTTAACAGAAATTGCCTCTGGTGGTGAAATGAGCCGCTTTTTGTTAGCACTGAAAGCTTGTTTTTCCCAAGCTGATGCAGCAGCAACATTAGTCTTTGATGAAATTGATGTTGGGGTTTCCGGACGGGTAGCCCAAGCAATTGCTGAAAAGTTACACCAACTCGGTCAATTCCATCAAGTTTTGTGTGTCACGCACCAGCCCCTTGTAGCAGCAATGGCAGATCGTCATTTTCGAGTGGCTAAACAAGTGATTAATACAGATAAAGGTCAAAAAGCAACCAACGGACACTCAGAACAGCGTACCGTTGTACGAGTCACTGCTTTGAACAACATAAACAAGCGGCGAGAAGAACTCGCACAACTTGCAGGTGGGAAGTCCGCCCAAGAAGCGATCGCATTTGCAGACTCTCTGTTAACTCAAGCCGCCAATCACCAAACAAAATCAAAAGTTAAAAGGGGGAAGGTTTCGTAGGGGCGCAATGCATTGCGCCCGTACACGGTCACTGCTCACTGCTCACTGCTCACTGATTTAGCGACCTTCTTCAGAAGAGTCATTGGTCCAATGTCTTTGAGCAGTTGCATCTGTTGCTCATTTTTCACAAATAAAGAACCAGCAAATCCCAGTGAGTTGACAGAAATCGATTCAAAACTTTCTTGCGATCGCGGTACGATTAACATCCATTGTCGGGTAACTAGCAAATTGTAAGGAGCTGATTGCTTGTTTTCGCTTCCCGGAGCGTTTTCTATACCTACATTTTTGAGAAGGGTACGGTAGCACTCAAAGGTAACTTCGGTAGTGGCTAATGGTGACTCTATGTTCTTGACATTTAATCGTGTATATGCGTTCACAAAAGGGAATCTTGGTATAGTTGTTATAGAGCTTTGAAACTTGGCAGATGCCAACAAAGGCTCGATTGGTATCTGAGAACCACTTGGAATAAATGGAAGCGGAACCAATTGCAAGTGCTTGTGTCTCTGACTCGCACCTGCAACTTTACCACCGTTGTAAAATACCAAACCATCAATTTCAGCCAAGCAAGCTTGTACAGCAGCAAAGTCTTCTAATGTCAGTAAACTTTCTTGTTCTTCAAAAGCACGAGTAATAATCAGGAGGTGATAATCCACTACATTATATTTGTTCAAAATACATACATGAGTGTCTGAAAGATCGGCTACAAACAAATCCTGTTCATAGGGGAGAAAAGGATTAAATTCTTTCCCAGGACGGACGATTTGTTTGAGCTGCTCTTTTTTGGCTGCATCTTTACGAACTAGATTAGATAAGACCCGTACTAGGAAGCAAACGCCATCTTGTTCAACAAATTCAAACTCTGTGGGAATTGTCAGCAAAGCTTGCTTGGTAAGAGCATACTCAGTCTGTTCTTTAACACGTTGCCATAACATACCGGGTTGTAGCAGTGTTATTCTCCCCTGTGACGCAGATTTTTCTCCTGACATAATTAACTATTTGTATAAAAAAAATTTTAAAAAACATTATCTTTACTGTACCGAATATGTAGCACTTCCAGTTTTAAGGGAGAATAAAAACATCGAAAATCAGAGGGTACCAAGAAAAGAATCATTTGAGGTTGAGTGCGATCGTGACAGCCCTGTTTGTAGCTACTTTGATAGATGTTACACTCCCATCAGCCGTTTTATCAATCCACAAAAATGCTCCACAACGAACCAGAATTGCCACTCTCGCAAATGGTAAATACCAGTTTTGCAGCGAACCCGATCCTAGAGATTGGCAAGATGGAGCAGGAGTTTGTTTTAATTTTAGTAAAACAGGCGATCGCGCCATTCGGATACTATGGTTATCCTCACTCAGATCGTTTTGTTTGCATAAGAGGTGAAGTCAATGACAGTTCGATTAAAGGAGAAGCTTTAGAAATATTATGGGATGTGAATCCTGAGTCCAATATTTCAAAGTCCAATATTGAGTGGGACTCCGAGGGGCGCTTAACACTTGGTAAAGGAAACATTGTTCGTACTGAAGAAGGTATGGATGGTACTATTCATTGGATTTTATTTCCTAAAGCTTCATTAAACGTGAAAGGATTCTATCGTTACACTGCCCCTCGCATGACACCTCCATCACAATTGTGTCTGTGGCGCTAGTATTTTTACCTCAAACGTAGGGTGGGCATTGCCCACCATTGTTTATAAGGGGCACTAAGGGGGGTAAATTACATACTTATTACCTTTCTAAAAACTCTCGAATATACTGATTAACCAATTGAGGCTGTTCTTGCTGTACCCAATGACTACAGTTAGGAATATATTTAATTTGCAAATCTCTTACATAAGCATTTGTACCATATGTCATTTCTTTACCTAATGCTATATCGTTTTCTGCCCATATCATTAATGTTGGCACTTCCAATACACCCCAACTGCCATTCATAATTTTTTGTTGAGAAAAATTGCGGTAATAGTTTAACATCGCTGTTAAAGCACCTCGTTTTGAGGCTGCATTTTTATAAGCTTCAATATCTTCTTGAGTAAAAGCATTTTTGTCGATCGCTAATCCTCTAAAAGCATTTTCTAATAATTGATAATCTGAAGCTTGTATGAAAAACTCAGGTAAACTAGGAAGTTGAAAAAAGAAGGCGTAGGAACTACGCAATAACTGTTGTGGAGTTCTTAATCCTTCACTAAATTTTGCAGGATGAGGCAAATTGAGGATAATTAATTGCTCTACAATATTAGGATAAGAATAGGCGAAATTCCATGCGATCGCACCTCCCCAATCATGTCCCACCAAAGTACACTTTTCGTATCCTAAACCTGTAATAACACCCTCAATATCTCTAACAAATTCATCCATTATATAAGCAGATTTATTCTTTGGCTTATCACTGTCATTGTATCCGCGCAAGTCAAGAGCAACGACTTTAAAATCTTTAGCAAATTCTGGTATTTGATGACGCCAAGAATACCAAAACTCAGGAAAGCCGTGTAACATCAACATTAAAGGACCCTCTCCCTGAGTTACATAATGCAGTTTCAATCCGTTAGTCAGAATATATTCGTGCTTCCAAGTCTCTTGTGTAACAAACATTGTTAGTGTCCTTTGTCATTTGTCATTTGTCATTTGTTATTTATCTACTAAATTATTCAATCCTTTCCTTTGGATAGATGTATTGTTTTAAGAAATTTGATAAATCTTTAGCCATAATTACACTAATCAAATAGTATGACGCAACAGTTAATAGATTATCACTCACCTTGGATTGAGAAACTCGCTCGATTCGGTTATATATCTAAAGGAATAGTTTATAGTATTGTTGGACTACTAGCAGCACAAGCGGCTTTTGGTAGTGGTGGAAAAACAACCGATACTCAAGGTGCTTTGCATACAATTGTTGGTCAACCCTTTGGAAAGTTTTTGCTTGCTTTAGTAGCCATTGGGTTACTTGGATATGTTGTTTTACGGTTTGTACAAGCAATCAAAGATCCAGAAAACAAAGGCACTGATGCTAAAGGAATAGCACAAAGAATTGGTTATGTAATTAATGGTTTTATATATGCAGGTTTAGCTTGGACTGCAGTGCAAATTATTTTAGGTTCTGGTAACTCTGGTAGTAGTAACTCTACACAAGATTGGACAGCACGACTTCTTTCTCAGCCTTTTGGTCAATGGTTAGTTGGTACTATAGGGGCATTTACTATCGGTTTGGGTTTCTATGAGTTTTATGAAGCCTTTCGTGCTAAATTTAGACGAAAACTTGACTTAACTGAATTAGATGACTCAGAACGAAAGTTAGTCATGGGTATTTCAAGATTTGGTTTAGTAGCAAGGGGCATAGTTTTTTGTATTATTGGCTGGTTTTTGATTCAAGCAGCAACATCGTCTGATGCTAGTAAAGCAGGTGGGTTAGATTTGGCTTTGCAAACGCTAGCACAACAACCTTATGGTCCTTGGCTTTTAGGTATTGTTGCCCTAGGTTTGATTGCATACGGCATTTATATGGTTATTCAAGCGCGATACCGTCATGTAATGATACGTTAATCGACCAGTGACCAATGACCAGTGACCAGTGGACAAATGACAAATGACAAATGACAAATGACAAATGACAACCCAGAAATACGAGGCGTTTGGCTGACTGCTACTGATAGCAAAGTTCTCAATTCACAGCAAAATGTTGCAGAAGCGATACAATTTCTTGCTGAGACAGGATTTAATGTTGTTTTTCCCGTAGTTTGGACTCGGGGAACAACAATATATCCTAGTCAAGTTGTGCAACAAACCTTTGGTACAGACATTCAGCCGCTTTTTACTGGGCGCGATCCTTTAGCAGAATTGATTGTGGAAGCACAACAAGTAGGGCTAAAGGTCATTCCTTGGTTAGAATATGGATTTGCTAGTTCCTATAATTTGAATGGTGGATTACTCCTAGCAAAAAAGCCTGAATGGGCGGCGATTGACAGTGAGGGCAATCTACTGAAAAAGAACGGTTTTGAGTGGTTAAATGCTCTTGACCCGGAAGTTCAAGGTTTCATGTTAAGCTTGGTGTTGGAAATCATTAAAAACTATGCAGTCGATGGTATCCAAGGTGACGATCGCTTTCCTGCTTTGCCTAGTGAAGGTGGTTACGATCGCAATACTATGGGTAGATATCGTCAGCAGTTTGGTGAAGAACCTCCAAAGAATCCCAAAGACGAACAATGGCTGCAATGGCGTGCCGATATTCTCACTGAATTTCTAACTCAACTATATCAGGAAGTCAAAGCAGTCAATCCCAACCTCATTATATCTATTGCCCCTAATATTCATGATTGGGCGTATAAAGAATACCTACAGGACTCTCCTACCTGGATAGAAAAGGGGTTGGTAGATATTATTCATCCGCAAATTTATCGACGAGACTTTGCTGCATACAAAGAAATTGTTGATAGATTCGTTACCCAACAGTTTACAGACACTACCTTGCCAAGATTAGCACCAGGGATTCTCATGAAAGTGGGTTCTTACCGTATTAGCCCAGAGTATTTAATACAAAGTATTCAGTATAACCGAAGTCTCGGCATTTTTGGAGAAGTCTTTTTTTTCTATGAAGGTTTGCGAGAAAACAACAATGCCCTAGCCCAAGTGTTACAACAAAATCCCTACTCCCAGCCTGCTACATTTCCTTCCCTATTAGACTTAAATCGAGGTAGAGTAGTCAGGACGACATTATCTGTTTTTCAAAAGCTGATAGGTTTTCTGAAGAATCTTATATAAGATTTGAGGAGCGATCGCGTGGAATATGATTTTCAAGTAGAAAGAGTCATGGAGACTCTCAGATACGATTTGCCAACATTATTTGAAAAAGACATATCTTACGAAATTTACACGCGAGATATATCTTTTCAAGACCCTGTTAACAAATTCAAAGGAAAACTCAGCTATCGCATTATTTTTTGGACATTACGATTCCACGCACAACTTTTCTTTACTAAAATTTTCTTTGATTTACATGAAGTGCTTCAATCAAATAAGGATATAGTTTTAGCAAAATGGACAGTTCGCGGCGTCTTGCGCGTTCCTTGGAAAGCCAAACTCTATTTTAATGGTTACTCAACTTATAAACTCAACCATGATGCTTTAATTTACGAACATATTGACACTTGGGATAGAAAACCTGGAGAGATTTTGCAGCAGTTTTTCCGTAAAGGAGGAGATGTTTAAGATGTTGTCTCTAACTTTTAATTTTAGTCCACTTTCAGGAAATTTGATAGCTACATTACTAACCTTTGTTTATGTATTTGGATTAATAAACCTGTTGAAGTGGTGTGTATTAAAATTTAATTTGCCACAAGATATTAGTCGTAAAATTGTTCATATTGGCGCGGGTTCTACTATTGGATTTTTACCTCTTTACAACGATTTACACTGGTCTAAGTACCTAAATGTATCAGTTTTTGTCTTATGGATTTTTCTCCTCGTGCAGAAAGGGCTGTTTGCCAGTCCAGAAGATGAAGCTGTTGTCACCATGACGCGCACGGGTGATAGGCAAGAACTCTTGAAGGGACCTCTTTTTTTCGTTATTGTGGCTACGATTTGCGGTACGTTCTTTTATAAAGATTTTTCTGGAATTGTCGCAATGGCAAGCTTAGGTTGGGGTGATGGTATTGCACCAATTGTTGGTAGTCGAATCGGTAGAATCAAGTACACAATTTTAAGTACTAAAACACTAGAAGGTACTCTTGCAATGTTGATTTTTGCCTTCATTGCTAGTGTCTTTTTTGTTTGGCTTATTATACCGATTCATCTGGATTTTATAAGAATTTTCATATTAGCCTTGGTAGCTACCCTTATAGAAGGATGTAGCCCAAAAGAAGTTGACAATATTTTGATACCAATAGCAGTTGTTATCGCAGCAAATTTTCTGTAGGTTGGGTTGAGGAACGAAACCCAACGTAATTGGGAATGCTTACTTAGAGGCTTCATCTTCCGCCTTGAATAAATAGCGAGACAGAGCCTCTAGTAATGCATTCCCAGCCAGAAGCTGGGAACGAGGAAGTGAGTGGGGGTATTTTCAAAGAAAACATTTAGAGACAAAATTACCATGTAAACCATAAGGCACATGATGCTTGAGATGCAATTTTGCGATCGCACCCCGTTCAAGGTCTTTAGCATCTAAAATAACTACATCTGAACGATGATGGGTAGAATTATACACCAAACCCACGACCCAACCATCATCTTCGCTTTCAGAACCAGGACGAGGTACAAAAATGGGTTCGCTTACAAAACCATGAGGTGCAGCACTCCAAAGTTGTCGTTGACCAGATTCTAAATCAATTTTTAAATATGCCTGTAACGGTGCATTCCCACGATTTGCGTGTGCTACACTCATATACAAATAACGGTATGGACGCCCCACTTTTTGAGGATGCATAGTGGGAAATTCACAGCACTGACTTTCCAATAACGTTCTTTGTACAGTTTCCTCTTTAAGATTTAGATTGAAACGCCATAATTGTCCCGGTTGAAGCGCATCAAAATCAACTTCCCGAAAATCACTTTCCGGTTGCACTTCTGGAAGTGATTCGTAGCAAATAGAGTCAACCACAACTTCATCCCCCACCTCAAAAGCATTAGCATGGTGGAACACAAAGCCAGATTGCGTTTCTATAATCTGAACTTTTTTCTGTTTCGGATTGCGAGAAATAATGATGATGCGAGTCGGTTGGTGCGGCTGAAACTTAATACACTCTCCTGCACCCCGCACTCCCAAAACAAAGGGTAAGGGGTTAAAGGTGACGGAATTTTGAAAAAAGATACAGTAATTTGGAGTGATAGCAAAATCGTGGATAAAGGCAAAACCTGGCACACTATGAGGGTGCTTGGTAACGACTTCACCTTTATCGTTTAGCTCAAAAATAGTAATTGTAGTGGAGAGTCCCGGCTTGATAGAAAAGTTAACTAGTCTTGGTACTCCATCATCACCACAACTGGGGTCAAAACGAGGATGGGCGGAGAAAGCTTCCCCTTCTGACAAAACACCATTTAAATGTTCTTTCCCTAACGTCTCCAAACTGTAAGGATCGAGGCGATGGGGATCGGCTGCTTCCCATAAGGCAAGCAATTTTCCACCCCAGTAAATTACGTTGGTATTAGCAATATTTTTGGTTCTGAAATCAAAGGCATTTGCCAGCACTCCTCCAGGCTTTTGCGTACCGAATACGCCGCGATAGAGAATCTTGCCAGCTTTTTGTTCTTCTAAATAGGCTGCAGTACGGACATAGCGGTTACTGAAATGGGCGCGTCCATCAACAAAGGTGACGCGAGAAATCATCCCATCTCCATCAAAGGGGTGGTGAATCCTTTGACCGTTAATCTCCAACAATCCCGGACCATTTCTAAATAAAGTGCCGTGAAGTTCTGGGGGAATTTGCCCTTCTATATCGTTAATCCAATAATCAAACTCTTGTTTGAGAGATTGATATCCTGCTTGCCAACTAGCACGATTGTATGATTTTTCTGGAACTGTAGAGGCTCGTTCGTAGAGTTGAAAAGATTGCATATCTTTAACTTTTAGTTGTTGGTTGTATAGGACAGGCGTCTCGCCTGTCATCGTTAATAGGTTGTGTAGGACAGGCGTCTCGCCTGTCATCGTTAATAGGTTGTGTAGGACAGGCGTCTCGCCTGTCATCGTTAATAGATAGTTATTGGTTATTTGCTACTAACTACTAACCACTAACCATTAACCATTAACTAATGATTGTTCTCCATCTTTGGTTGGAACTGATGGTAGTACTTGTGCGGATGCTGGTTGTAATTTTTGTGTTTCTGTAGTTTCGTTTTGAGAGTCAGAGGACGGCAGCCATTTCAGGAAGGGTAATGGTAGTAATGTGCTGAGGTTTGTAAGCAGAACTAACAACCACAGAGAATCAAAATTTGATTCTGTGATGCCCATTAAGTGCATCAATCCCGCCCCGAGTTCGTAGGAAAGTAATCCTGCCAAATTTGTTACGGACATTAGGAGGGCAAATAAGGTTGCTTCCACACCAGCAGGACAAAGCCTTGCTGCTAGTACTAAAATGGGCATATAAGCTATTTGCCCCATGACAGTTAAAATGAGACTGTCACCTAAACTGAACCAGTGGTCATCTATACCTAAAGCGCGATTGGTATGAGTGACTAACAGCAGCATTGTCATTCCTAACACTGTTGATATGACTGCACTCCAACCAAAGATAACTCTGTAGGGAACGGTTTTGAGAAAACGCTGAAAAATCCAAATACCAATTAAGGATGCAAGGCTTGTTACTAGGCGCACTCGTCCTAAAAATTCTGGCTCAAAGTGCAGTTCGTTGGTGGTAAAGAAGAAGAAAGCTGAGTCTGCACTTGGTGTAGCTTGCCAAAGGAAAAGAAATAATGTCGGTAGCCAAATTGTTTTCTGAGTGATGGCTTTACGCAGTTGTCCGACTTGATGCTTAATGTTATCAAAATTTGCGCGTTCGCCCCTGGCGCAAGCCGTACCCGGCTTATCGCTGTTATTTGCGTCTCGCTCGATAGGTGATTCAGTAATCAGCCAAGCCACCAAAGAGACAATCAGTGGGAATACTGCCGTAATCCAAAAAACTGTGCGTGTGGTGAAGTGCTGTAGCAACAAACCGCTAAAGTATGCTGTAATCAAACCTCCTAAAGCAGATGTACCCCAAGTTAAAGACTGTAGAGAACCTGCTTCTGCTTGAGATTCTTTTCTTGCTCTTGCGACTACCAACGAATCAACAATGACATCACTGACGGCAACAGAAAGGGAACCTAACGAGATTACCAGTGTAGCGGCTATCGGTGTATGGACAATTGTAGCAAGACTAACCCAAGAAGTTGCTCCCAGTATTCCTGACAGCACTAAATAAGGTCGTCGGCGGTAGCCAAATATGGGAAATCCATCCGAAATGAAACCAAATAGCGGCTTGATAATCCAAGGAAGGGCTACTATGCCTAACATTGCCGAAACTTGAGCTGGGGTTAGCCCCAATTCATCCTTGAGGAAGAAGCTAACGGCAAGACGTGCTAATCCTAAAATGCCCTGTACAAAGTACACGGTAAGAATAGCGACTAACTCGGTAGTCAGTTCGTTACCGAAAAAAACTTTTTCCTTTACTGAGTCTTTGACCTTGGACAAGCCAGAGGAGGAAACCAGCATTGATAAATAATTTTTAAGATTTATCGACTTTTATATATCATATCTATTTTTTGTGAAGAGAGTGTAGAGATGCTAAAATTTACCAAGTTTTTAATAGATTCACGAATTGACGAATTTACACATATGAATGAGGGTATCTAATTGAGGCGGTACTCAATGGCATGGTTTTCGATATAAATATTTCACTAACATAAATCTTAAGTATATTACAGTATAAACTGTTATAATATTTTATAATTTTAAAGTATTTTTACTGAATGATGAAGTTACAGCTATCTGCTAAAAAATTTACGGCGATCGCAGTTGGTATAGCATCACTTGCTGCTTTTGCCATGACTGCAATCTATAATCAGCCCTCTCAGGCACAAAGCACAAACTTTTTCTGCCAAAAGAGTCAAGGCGTACCAGCTACCTATGCTCGTACCCAAAGTGGAAATATTGCAATTATTCGCTGGATATCTGGTGAGTTCCCTCCTCCTTGGACACCAATGCAGCGTTGTATTGAGGTATCTCGAAGATTTCAGAAGAATTATGACAACGGTACTCTGAAAATTCTGAAACTTGGTAGTTTTAATCAGCAAACAGTCCTATGCGCTGCTACTAGTATCAACGACTCTTGTACGGATAACACCTTATTATTTACTTTTAAGCCTGGTAGTAAGCCCAAGCAGACTCTGGAAAGGTTATTAGATAAGCGTGGCTTAGCAGCTGGGAAGATATTGACTGAAAGTAAAGACGATAGTTCTCTCTACATTGATGTGAATCTGTATTTAAACTACGCTACTGTTGATACCAATCCTTTATAAGGATGTATAGAAAGAATCTTACTACCTACGGCATTTCCCCTTTAATTCCGTATGTACTTACGTAAATACATTCACTTTGACTTTTTAGCTTTTATTTGTAATGATTTAATTATATCGTTTACTATTGGTAAATATTTGTCATACTTATCTTCTTTGGCATTATAGCTAACATAATATGCCTGAAAATTGTTCAGGTTCCAAACATCCATATTTTTGATACGTATATTTTTATTTAAACCTGTATAAACTACTCTGTAACTCCTATTACCTGCCAAAATGTCCTCACTTTCACTTATAATTTGGGCATTTTTAATATTTTTAAGTATATCTTGTTTGACCAAATTAGTATATTCTATTAGTGTAAAACTGGCTTTTGTCTCCACAGTAACAGTTACCTTCTCTTGAAACTTATCTGAATTATTTTCTTTAGGAGAAATAAATTCAACGATCTCTCCAGTAATTGGATTATAGATATTTCGTACTTGCCAGTCTTTAGGATACTGAACGCTGATTCCATAATCAATATTTTCATAGGCAGTAAATTCAGTTTTTGACCGTTCGGGAAATACCTTCTCACGTATGTCTTTCGGAAGGGAAGCCCAAGCAACTATAGTTGTAGGTAAGGCAAGAACAATTCCAATTACTTCGATAGGGTGTTCTTTAGAAAGTTTTTTTAAAGATTGAAAGAGTTGGGAAAATCTATTGTTGATACTCATTAGTAGAATATATAGTAGTTGTACTTAAGAACGTACTACACTAGATAAATTTCATAGCGTTCACAACTCTAACTCCTGTTTTTGAAACCGTTTAATTAATTGCAGCACTTTTTGGTATTGTTCTGTATCACCTTGTTCTAAATAGAGATTAGCAGCTTTTTTTAAATCCGCGATCGCTCCTTCTTCGTCTCCTAAATCATAACGGACAAATCCCCGATTATTGTAAACCTCAGCAAACTTGGGCTCGATTTTAAGAGCTTGGTTGTAATCTTCAATTGCCCCTTTGTCGTCTCCCAACTGTCTGCGGGTATACCCTCGGTTATTGTAGGCTATGGCATCGTTGGGATTGATTTTCAGGGCTTGGTTGTAATCTTCAATTGCCCCTTTGTCGTCTCCCAACTGTCTCCGAGCCGATCCTCGATTATTGTAGGCAGTAGCGTATTTGGGATTGATTTTCAGGGCTTGGTTATAATCTTCAATTGCCCCTTTGTCATCTCCTAAATTACTGCGGGCTAATCCTCGACCATTGTAAGCATTGGCATAATTAGGATTAATTTTGAGGGCTTGGTTATGATCTTCAATTGCCCCTTTGTTATCGCCTAACTTACTCCGGTCATATCCTCGGTTACTATAAGCAGTATCATAGTTGGGATCGATTTTAAGGGCTTGGTTATAATCTTCAATTGCTCCTTTGTTATCGCCTAACTTACTCCGGGCTAATCCTCGACCATTGTAAGCATTGGCATAGTTGGGATTAATTTTGAGGGCTTGGTTATAATCTTCAATTGCCCCTTTGTCATCTCCTAGATCGGCACGGGTATATCCTCGGTTGCTATAAGCGGTATCGTAGTTTGAATCGATCTTAAGGGCTTGGTTATAATCTTCAATTGCTCCTTTGTTATCTCCTAACTCACTCCGAGCATATCCCCGGTTGTTGTAAACATTGGCTAACTTAGGATCGATCTTGAGAGCTTGGTTGTAGTCTTCAATCGCCGCTTTGTTGTCTCCCAAGTTAGCGCGAGCCAATCCTCTGCGGTTGTAAACATTGGCTAACTTGGGATCGATCTTGACAGCTTGGTTATAATCTTCAATCGCCCCTTTGTGGTCTCCCAAGTTAGCGCGAGCTAATCCTCTTCCGTGGTAAACGTCTGCATCATTAGGAGCGATCTTGAGAGCTTGGTTATAATCTTCAATCGCCCCTTTGTTGTCTCCTAATTTATAGCGTGCTGCTCCCCTATATAGGTAGGCATCAGCAATATTAGGATCGAGGCGAATAATTTGAGTGAAATCTTCAATCGCCCCCTTATTATCTTCCAATTGATAGCGCACTATTCCCCTGGCTGCATAGGTATCACCGGACTTGGAATCAATCTTAATTGCTTGGTTAACGTCTTCAATTGCCTCCTTTTTATTTCCTAACACTAACTGGGCGAATCCTCTATAAGCGTAGGCATTAGCATAATTGGGATTGAGACGAATCGCCTGGGTATAATCAGCAATAGCTCCTTGAAAGTCTTTTTTCTTAAATTTATCCTGACCCTGAAGAAAGAAGTCATCAGCCTTCGGTGCTGTAACTACAGGCTTGCTGGGGAGGCGAACACCCACATCTACGCCTATTTTGGCTGACAGTTTCAAAAAGGTATTAATCGGAATGCCTAAATTAATCCCTGATTTGATAATAATATCAGGATTTTTCTCAAAGACTTGAAAGATCGGTATAGTGTCTCCTTTACCATGGATTCCAATTAGTTCACCATTATCATTTAATACTGGTCCCCCACTCATCCCTGGCATCGTATTATTGCTGTAAAGCAACGCATAGCCATCACGCAGGGGTTTTGAAGCATTAGCCGTAATCCGCCCGTCGATAAAGTTGTAAATTTTATCAGTAATTGCTGCTGTCGTTTGCGGAAATCCAGCTATGTAGGCTGTTGTCCCTTCTGTAGAGTTATCCGAGTTTCCTATTTTAGCAACAACGTAAATTTGGCTACTAGTAAACTGTAGAATAGCTAAGTCTATATCCGGCAGTTTTTTCACAGTATTGTAATTGAGCGCATAACGCTGACCACCTGCGGTAACAATTTCATATTTAACTTGATTGGCTATTACATGCTGAGCAGTCAAAACTGTGTAAGTATCGCCCTCTTTTTTTATAATTACTCCCGTTCCGGAACTATCTTTATTGTCAATTAATACAGTCATTGCCTTAGCTATCTTCGACACCTCTGATGAAGATAGGGCTATAGCCATTTGTGGTTGAATAAAGGCGATCGCTACTCCCATCAACACTGGTGTAAGCGCATAATCTAATTTCATAATATAATTTTCAATGATTGGAATTTTAGTAGATGAACCCATGCATTTTTTCTTTTTAATCTAACTTCTAAAATTGGAAATTTTGTAGAAGCGTTATCCAGTTAGCTAGGTGTGTCTGTCTTAAAAATTCCACTTTACTCTCGGTTCGATTATACAGCCATCCTCAATCCTTTATGAACAATTTTAGGTACTGTGAGGTGAATCAATATCCACTAAAAGACTTAGTGTTAAGAATTGCCCGTCTAAGATAGATTTTGCAAACCCAATAGAATTGCTATATCCAAATAATTTTTAGGTTTTCAATTAATTTCTCTGACAATATTAATATATTTGATTGTGTTCTTGAGAGTATTCTACAGCTTAGTTAAAAGTGATTCCAGAAAACCTTAGAAAAATAGATAAAAATTTTCATCACTCGTTAGAACTTCGATTCTTCCTAATTTAGATGTTTTACAACAGTCGGCTGCTACTAACAACTTGAATTTTCCAGAAATTAACCTCAGCAGTACAACATATTCTTTTAGCAATGGTATAATGACCCAAACAATGAAAATTTAGCTTTTTCTTGTTCTGGGATTTATCGCGATACAATTAATAAATTATTTTTTTGACGAAATATAATATTAGTCATAAGTCGTCAAAGCCATCGCTGTATTTTGCCCGCCAAAGCCAAAACTCAAACAAAGCACGTTGTGAATTTTGCTCGAGCGTATTTCTTTGACCAAATCTAAATCAAAGTCAGGATTGCTCAACCCAACACAAGGTGGTATCTTTTGATGCTGTAATGCCATGAGAGAAAAGGCAATACCTAAAGCTCCTGAAGCTCCTAGAGTATGACCTGTTGCTCCTTTCGTTGAACTGACTGCAACGCCTTGAGGAAACAACTGCTGTATAACTTTGCTTTCCATGCGATCGTTCATTTGCGTTGCCGTACCGTGGGCATGAATATAATCAATATCATTGAAGGTTAAGCGAGCGCTGTTTAAACATTGTACGATCGCTTGTTTTGCACCCCTACCTTCTGGATCGGGAGAGTTAGCATGATATGCATCTGCTGTCAAGCCAAAACTGAGGACTCGACCATAAACCTTAGCTTGACGCTGGAGTGCTAACTCCTCTGACTCTAAAACAAACACAGCACCACCTTCTGCTAGCGCCAAACCTTCTCGATTCAAATCAAAAGGGTAAACTCCTGTATTTGCCAAAGCCCCCATTTGTTGAAACCCAGTTAACGTTAGAGGTGTTATTGGCACTTCCACTGCACCTGCGATCGCTCTCTGACATTGCCCAGTTAGAATGAGGTTAGCGGCTTGTGCAATTGCCCAAATTCCTGTAGAACAAGCTGCCATAGGAACTAAAACGATTCCACACGAGCCAATTTGCCGTGCGACTGCGATCGCATTCATGTGAGGCAAAGTTTCTAACCAATCTTCTGAGCAGATACTTGGTAAGTCGGGAGACCTCATCATCTTCTCCCACAAACCCTGATTGCTGCGGCTCGAACCAATAACTACTCCACAATCAGTTAAAGGTGGAAGTAAATTGGCATCCTGCAATGCCATAGAAACAACCAACTGAGTGAGTGTTCTCAATCTCATTGGTTCTTCCTCAATCATTCCCAGAGGATAGGATTTTAATTCTGGAAACGGTTGGTGTAGCTTAATTCCAGATTTACCTGCAATCAACTGTTGCCAGCTTTCCTCTAAACTTTTACCTAAAGTAGAAACAAGACCAATACCAGTGATAACGACCACTTTTATTTCAAGTTTTCTGCACCTTGAGTGACTTTAGCTGAGTCAATGCGATCGCCTTGCTGAATTTTGTCAACTACGTCCATTCCTTCTTTGACATAGCCGAACACAGCGTAATTACCATCAAGTGGGGGTAAATCGGATAAAGCAAAGTAAAACTGAGAGGATGCAGAGTCAGGCATTTGCGATCGCGCCATTGCCACTGCACCCCGTGTATGCTTTAACACTGGTTGTGAAGACACTTCTGCATCTGCATCCTTAAGAGGTTTACTATATATTGGTTTTTCTGAACCTAGCGGCTTAATTTCTAAAGGTATGTAACGAATTTTATTTGTTTTTGGATCGATAAAACTACCCGTGCCTAGATCGGTAACTGGTACTTTTGGGTCTTTACTTTGAGGATCTCCGCCTTGCACCACAAAAGGACTTGGATCTTTCTCAACTCTATGGAACATTAACCCGTTGTATGCACCTCGCTGAACCAAATCTACAAAATTACCTGCCGTGATGGGCGCATTTGTACCATCCACTTCGATAGTGATGGGCGAACCTTTGACTATCATGACTACAGTTGCTTTGCCTTCAAGCCGTGGTAATTCTTTGAATCCGGGAATGCTCTCGCTAGTATTTTCCGATTCAGGAGTTGTCTCTGGGTTTGCCGTCTCGGTACTTGTCTGTGTTGATAACTCGGAACTTGTTTGAGTAGCGGTAGATGTTGGAGAGGAATTGGAAGCGACTTGAGATGTCGAACAGCTGCCAAGCAGGAACGCACTGAAAATGAAAACGAAGAAGAATTTGGAACAGTTTAACTGCATTGCTTAGGGACTAGGGATTGGGGACTAGGGATTGGGGATTAGGGATAGAGGATTAGGAGTGGGAAGTTGAGAAAATATGTATTCCCTACTCCCTACTCTCTACTCCCTATTCCCTACTTCTTCAAGTTTTCCGCACCTTCAGTCACTTTAGCTGAGTCAATGCGATCGCCTTGTTGAATTTTGTTAACAACGTCCATGCCATTGGTGACGTAACCAAAAACAGCATAGCTACCATCTAGGAAACTGAGGTTGTCCAGAGCAAAATAAAATTGGGATGATGCAGAGTCTGGCATTTGCGATCGCGCCATTGCCACTGCCCCTAATTTATGCTGAAGTACGGGTTGTTTATTGATACGTGCCGATTCAAAAGTTTTGCTGTAAACTGGTTCCTCCGATCCTTGTGGCTTAATTTCTAGAGGTATGCGACGCTCTTTGCCAGTTTTTGGCTCGATATAACCGCCTGTTCCCAAGCGGCTTGCTGGTACTTTTGAGTCTTTACTTTGTGGGTCACCCCCTTGAACCACAAACGGTTGGGGCTGGCGTACAACCCTATGGAAAACTAAGCCATCGTACACGCCTTTTTGGACTAAATCTACAAAATTGCCTGCAGTAATAGGGGCATTTTTACCATCCAATTCAATAGTGATGGGCGAGCCGCCAACACTCATCACTACAGTTGCTTTGCCTTCGAGCCGTGGGTAGTCGTTCATTCTGGGAGTACTCTTGTTTGTAAGTTGAGATACAAGGGTTGCTTGTTTAGTTAAATTCCCGAAAGTTAACTGGGTAGTTGCTTGGTTCGGCGTGACAGTTGATAGAGAACTGGCTACAGATGGCTCTATAAAACCACCGCTTAGCCATAAGATACCAACCATCAATAAAGCAACTGCTAATTTGGAAATATTAGACCGCATTATCAAGTACAGCAATAATTCAGTGACCAGTGAGCAGTAACCAGTTACCAATAATCAATAGCTGGTAACTGGTCACTGTTCACTGGTCACTGTTACAGTCCTTCCAAAGGTACTTCTAAAAAGCGGGCTAATTGAGCGCCTTGAGTTTCCAACTCTTGCAATGACATGGGTTGACCTACTGGCGATAAAGGAATGTCTCGACGACCTTTAACACGTAAGTACAGCGAGCGACGGGGGTTAATGCCCTCCCTAATATCGACTCGAACGGATTGCACATCTTGAGTGCTGCAATCAATTTCTATACGACGGTTTTTGCCGGGAAACCCCCATCGAAAAATTTTCACTTTTCCTGTTTCCCGATTGAAATCGTTGTACCCGCCGCCTATATCCCAAAGAACCGTTAACCACAAGTACAGAGACAAAAGTAGACCGGCAGAACCGTACAAACCCATTACTAAGCCTTGGGGATAGAAAACCAGTTGCGTTGGGTCTGTTACTAAAAGTAAATTAACTTTTAAATAACTCGAAATTCCGGCTAGTAAAAAGCCTACAGATCCTATAGAGACTACAGTTGCCCACCAGTAGTTACTGAACCGACGGGAACCGAGAACCTTTTGATGCAGAACGTTTGAAGTAGAGTTACCCTCTGAAGGGAACTCGCCTTTGTTAATGGTTGTTGATGCCGTCATGTAAGCGAACTACCTTAGCACTGATAGATACTCTCTACTAAGTTTGCCACTAGAGCGCGTGTATTGCAAGTTTTGTGAGATTTCTGAGAAAAGTTGTGTCAGATTGTAAAAATTCTGATATTAATTATAAGTAGTAGGTTTGTGCTTTATACCTAATTTTTAAGTGCTAATCGAGCACAAAGCCAAACTAATGTGATAAGTTAAGAATCATTAAGTTTCTACAAGCTGAATTACCAACTGGTAGAAACTATTGTGACACTAGATATTTAAGTGACCTCTATGAGGTTTTATGAGAAACTTGACTACTAGTGGTAGTAGTTTCTCACAAAGTCAGTTGCTGTTAGGCATCTGTAAGTGTCATAAGCAAAACCTTAATTCCTCAAAAAGTTGCAATTTTAGTAAAGAGGATTTAGTCCAAATGACCATCGCAGTTGGACGCGCCCCCAGTACAAGAGGGTGGTTTGACGTACTAGACGACTGGTTGAAGCGCGATCGTTTCGTATTCGTAGGTTGGTCGGGGATATTACTGTTTCCCTGTGCTTTCCTAGCCCTCGGCGGTTGGCTGACCGGTACAACATTCGTAACAAGCTGGTACACACACGGCTTGGCGTCCTCCTACTTGGAAGGGTGTAACTTCTTGACAGTAGCAGTATCCACACCAGCAGACAGCATGGGACATTCCTTGTTGCTGCTGTGGGGACCAGAAGCACAAGGAGATTTCACTCGTTGGTTCCAACTAGGTGGATTGTGGCCATTCGTAGCACTGCACGGAGCTTTCGGTCTGATTGGATTCATGCTCAGACAGTTTGAAATCGCCAGACTCGTAGGCATCAGACCATACAATGCGATCGCATTTTCTGCACCGATAGCAGTGTTCGTGAGCGTGTTCTTGATGTACCCATTGGGACAATCATCCTGGTTCTTCGCACCCAGCTTTGGAGTGGCAGCAATCTTCCGCTTCTTGCTGTTCCTGCAAGGGTTCCACAACTGGACACTCAACCCCTTCCACATGATGGGAGTGGCTGGGGTACTCGGTGGAGCATTGTTGTGCGCGATCCACGGCGCAACAGTAGAAAACACACTGTTTGAAGATGGAGATGGCTCGAACACATTCCGTGCGTTCAACCCCACCCAAGCAGAAGAAACCTACTCCATGGTGACAGCAAACCG
>NZ_BAACAP010000165.1:0-42215 GCF_045865695.1 Scytonema hankhaensis NUACC26 | reverse complement strand
ATTCCCAAAGCCTTGCAGCATCTATTATCCGTGGTCAACAGCAACGCATTAACAGTGCACAAACTGCTCTGGATAAATTAGCAGCCAAACCAGGAGAGGATCGGGGGCAACTCACCCAGAAAGTAGAAAACATTCTCACGCGCTATCGTGTCAACGATTTTTTCTCAACCACAATTACAGAAGAAATCACTCACCAAACTCGCCATGTCGGACGGGGACGACCATCAAAAAACTCTCCAACTGAGTCCGTGACTAAGATCTGTCTTCAACTTCATATACATCCGATTGATACTGCGATTAAGGAAGCAGAAACCTTGGCAGGATGGCGATTGTATGTCACCAATGCTCCGACCACTCGAATGACCTTACCACAAGCTGTAATGTATTACCGGGATGAATGGCTTTTGGAGCGTGGGTTTCACCGTTTTAAAAGAGGTTCTTTGCCCGCCTTACCCATTTACTTCCAAAACGAAGACCGAATTACTGGCTTAATGTTCATTTTGAACATAGCTTTGCGCGTATTTACAGTAATGGAGTTTGTGGTACGGCTAGCTCTTGAGCAAACTCAACAATCTGTCTTCTGGTCTTTATGATGGCAATCCAAAGCGAAAAACCAATCGCCCATCTGCGGAGCGAATGCTTAAGGCTTTTTGCAATTTAACTCTCTATTTTCTCCCTGATTCTACCATCTTCATCACGCCTCTGTCCGATCTGCAAAAACAAATTCTCTCCTTAATAAAAATGCCTGAGTCCCTTTATCAGCTAGAACAAGTGCAAAACTTTACATAATTACGTCTTACCCCTATAAAATCAGCACTCCTTGACAATAAGACACGGAATTGAATGTCCCATTTCAACATCAGCCTCAACCGTGTATTACACCGTAAGTCCTATTTGAATAGCACTTTTCTTCCATGTATTACACCGAAGAGCCTGTGCTCTTAAAATCTTTTTTGTGCATTCTCCGCTCTCCATATATTACACGGATAATCTGCTTCCTTTTTTCCGTGTAATACACCGTTAAGCTGACAAATCTTTTTCCAAGTATTACATGGTATCACGATCGTCAGATCCAGAATCACGTTAAAACCTTACACACTAAGGTTTTAATTCGTCCCCCCTCATAAAATAAGCGAACGTACAGTTACTTGTGGGAATTAACGATTATAAGAATGGTATACCCCCTCTACAAGGTTGCGTAACTGACGTTTCCTTGCAACAAGAGTTACTAATCAATCGCTTTGATTTTAACGAAAAAAATATTCTCACTTTAACCGACGCACAAGCCACACGCCAAAAGATTTTACAAGCATTTGACGAACACCTCATCAAGCAAGCCAAACCTGGTGATGTAGTGTTATTCCACTTTTCTGGACATGGTTCGCGGGTAAAAGACAGAGACAAAGATATGCCCGATGGAGTCAACGGTACAATTGTCCCGGTTGATAGTTCCTTACCTCCAAATGGTGGTGTGGTGCAAGATATCATGGGACACACGCTGTTTTTACTCATGTACGCATTGCAAACCGAAAACGTCACCGTGGTGTTAGATTGCTGTCACTCAGGGGGGACAAAACGGGGAAATTTTGCTGTTCGTTCCCGTGATGGTGGAAGTAATTTCTTACCCAGTCCCGCAGAATATGAAAAACAGGGTAAATTATTGGCGAAAACCGGACTTTCACAAACAGAATTTATCAACAAACGCCGTCAAAACGTTGCTAAAGGAATCGTAATTGCAGCTGCAAAACGCGACCAATTTGCTGTAGATGGTCAATTTAGTGATTTCAGTGCAGGGGCTTTTACCTACGCTTTAACTCAATATCTTTGGCAGCTAAATAGAAATGAATTTTTTGCAAGAACTTTCGCAAGTGTTAGCCGCAATGCTTGGTATTTATCCATGAACACAGGCGGTTTTCAAGAAGCAGAAATAGAAAGGAATATCAAAAATGTTAACACCCCATTATACTTTTTATATCCGAGAAAAATTCCCGCAGAAGCTGTAGTCAGCGGTGTGAATGGCAACCAAGTAAATTTATGGTTGGGTGGAATTGAATCCCAAAGTATAGAAGGTTTTAACAAAAGCGCAACTTTAACAGTTGTCGATGAAAAAGGAGAACCACGCGGACAGGTGCAAATTGAATCACGTAATGGCTTATTTGCTAAAGGTAAACTACTCAACACCTCACGTACACAAACACCATTAGCAAAAGGAACGCTTTTACAAGAACGTATCCGCACTATCCCGAAAAATATAACTTTAAAAATCGGATTAGATGACAGTTCTCTTAATAGTAACACTATTGCTCAGGCGAAACAAGCACTACAGGCAATACCCAGCATTGAAGCCCTACCTCTACGACAAAAGGAAGTGCAATATATATTTGCTCGCATGACTCAAGCCAAATATCAGGAATTACAGAAACAACGCATACCAAATTTACCTGCAGTGGGTAGCTTTGGTTTATTTACACCTACCTTAGATGCCATTATTGTTAACTCCTTTGGCAATGCAGGAGAAACAGTAAATGCCGCAGTTAAACGCTTACAACCAAAACTTCAATCATTCTGGGCTGCTAGAATTGTTAAAAACATCCTTGGCAATAAAAATACATCAAAAATCAGTATTTCTGTTTCGATGATTATTGCTGATAGTCAGGAACCCCTCGCCGAGACTTTTACAACTCGTGGTGTCAAGCTAAATAATGAAACAGAAAACCGACCGACACCAACAAAACCAGTAAATATTTCCGATTCCGGTATACCAAAATTGCCCTTAAAAACGAAAATTACCTTTCAGATTCACAATAAAGAAATAGTACCCCTTTACGTCAGTATTTTAGGCATAGATAGCGCCGGAGGAATGGATATTCTCTTCCCTTACGATTGGATGGAGGACACTATATTAGCTGCATCAATAGAAGCAGGAAGTAAAGTATTAATTCCCAAGCCCGAACATCAAAGTACCGGAACAAGGATAAATATTGGTGAACCATTGGGTTTTTCAGAAATACTTATCATCGCCAGTCCAACACCATTACGCGATTTACTTGACAAACTAAAAACACTTGCAGATTCCCAAGGACAAGCAGGTAAACGCAGTCCAATAACAGTAACCGGAGACGATTTTTTAGGTTTAACTAATAACTTACTTGATGATTTAGACAGAACCACTCGCAGTGCAACGAGTGCCAATAATATCCAACTTCCTGACGGAGAACGTGGGGTTGATACAAACAAGTTAGCTGTGATGTCAATTCCATTTGAGGTAGTAAGTTAAGGAATTTTTATAATAAGTTTGCTAACGATTATGGTGACGAAAACTTATTGGCACTGCTATCATTCAACAGATCGGAGAAAGCTTTGAGTATCCGTTGTTCTCCCGAAGATAGTTACACTAGCAAGACTCCATACATCTTACCCTCATGAGAATAACGCTCGTCAGTAGCAAGATGTCTCATTAAATCATATGCGATCGCTTCTACTAGAGGAGTGCGCGGAAGTCTCAGTATTTTACCACTTTAAGGACAGCGCTCTTCATAATAATAGGTAGGAGTAGAGTTTGCTGTAGTCCGCTCCAACCGGGTTATTAGCCTGCTTTAGCATCACGTTAAATTGGCATTTACAACTCGTCGATCATCACTAACCCGCCCTCTGTAAACTGAATGACGAGTTCTTGCTCATCCAGCAAAGCAGTTCCAAGCAAGGGTCGCCTCCCAGTTGCAACTACCAGAACTTGTCTTTCTTCACTATCCCAAAGGATAACCGCTTCGTGGATTGGTAGTAAAGCTTCGCTATTGTCCGCCAAATTTGCGGGAACGTCATGGATGAAAGGCAAGCGCATCAATGAAACCGCTTCTGGAGGCAGACAAAGATACCCCGTAAAACCTGTGTCGATGACGAACTCAATCGATATAGTTGAGCCATTTGGCAAGAGGAACGTCAAAGCAACAACCGCATATCTATCAGTCACGAGTCCAGAAATCACTTATGGACACGCTCCATGACACCACCAAAGGAGACCGCAACGTTATATCCAATGCGAATACCAAAGAGTCGAGCGTTTGGATGCTTCTCCATAAGGATGTGCGATGCTTTCAACCCAGTTTCATCAACTTCATAGTCACCTGTTTCAATGTCAATGATGACCATCTTGCCGATATTTTCTTCTACCTCCACTTCCTGGCGGATTCTGCTTTCATATAGTTGCTTTGCCCGTTGAGCAACCTCTTCACGACTTAACAGAATTGCTTGCATACGTTAACTCCCGATCGCTACGCCAGTTTTGTGTACCCCTTTATAGTATCTTACAAAGAAAACCATATGCGATCGCTTCTACTAGAAGAGTGCGCGGAAGTCTGAGTATTTCACCACTTTGAGGACAGCACCCTTCTTATGCCTTCGGCTTATCGCCCACTGGCTTCGATAGAATAGGCATACTGTTTTAATCAGGAGATCGACACCGTGCCCAAGGTTTTAGATCCAAACGAGTCCTATACCTTTAGCAAGTATTTTGATTTGCCTTACTCACCTGAAGATATTTTGGCAGATTTGGGCTGTACGTTCGAGCGCACCGATCGCGAAGATCTCCCCTACACGCAACGTGAATTAGATTGGTTAGCTGAACTGCAAGAGAGTACGCGGCGCAGACTGAAACGGGTGAATACAACTACTGAACAAGCCCGACGGGAGGCATTAATTTTTCCATTGCTCGATCGCATTTGCGATCTTTTAGACTATTCAATTAATATTGAGTATACGGTTAGTGTGAGCAATTGGTTAAAAGGCTCCCTAGATTACTATATTCCCAGTCCGAGTCATCTTCTGATTATTGAAGCAAAACAATCGGATTTGACCAAAGGCTTTACTCAGCTCGCTGTTGAATTGATTGCGCTCGATCGCTGGGTAGAAAGTGAGAATCCGATTTTATACGGTGCAGTTTCAACCGGGGAAATTTGGCGATTTGGTTTGTACGATCGCGCAGCACATCATGTGGTGGAATATTTACCACTGCATCGAGTACCGCAGGATTTGGAGTTTGTAACGCGGACGATTATTGGGATTTTGCAGGGAGAAGCAAAGAAGATGCAGTCTTGAGGCGAAATTCGAGATCTGACTGACACTGCTGGGTCGTTTCTTGTTGCTTAGTCTAGATCTTGGTGCTGATTTCCAGATTAAAAGCCCAATCATTGCCTCTACGCTGAATAATTTGATAGTACACAGGACAAACGACTGTGGTGCTGGAATCAATTAAGCCTAATCTTTATCCTGAAATGGGTCGTCTCTCCCAATTCCTAATTCCTTTAGCTTAGTTTTTACATCCTCCCACTGAGTACCGCAATAGTAATATTGTTTATCTAATATATTTGCAATGTAGTAACCCTGCTTTCCACCATTAATGCGGAAAAGCGCGATTGCTACTTTTTTCATTGAAGTCCCAAAAGCTGCATATATATCTTCATGAGAGAGTAAAGGAGCATTCAAAAAGTTGATGAATGGTGTACCTTCCTTAAAAGCCCAACCATTACCCCGACGCTCAATAATTCTGTAGTACAACGGACGTACAATCGTAGTGCTAAAGTCTGACATATTTCATAAAAGTGTAAAATTATTAAGGAAGATAGCCCCCAAGGGTAAGTTAGGGGCTATCGTTTTAATTAGTTGTCATCATTTTGTGACCTTTGTTGTGGTTTGTCAGCCACATCATCTAAGTCACTTTCGACAACTTTCGAATCAACAAGGTATGTTTCACCAGATACTTTATCCTGCTTCTCCCATAGTCTTAGAAGAGTACGGATAAAGACTTTAATTGGATTTCAAAAACCTTGATGACCGTTACCGTTTTGATTCAATAAATCACCTCCTTAATTCGGAAAATGGGGACACAATTGTCCCCATTTTCCATTACTTTTACACCATTTTTTATGAAAAAATTTCACTATTTTTAGAGACGACAGATGATTTATTACTGAGGATTAAGATAATTTCTCCATTGGCGATCGCATCTAATAGTAGATAAAATAGTATTCATCCCCATAGAATCATTATTTCTAGTTCCGCTCTAGCTACAGTGGGGAGCGGTCAGTTAAATATTATGCGTCAAGGAGAACGTTACGCAAATGATCGAGCTGTATATGGCACGCAGTTACTCAAAAAACTTGCTGACGATTTAAAAAATCGAAACATTAAAGGGCTATCAAACTGTAATTTACAAAACTTTCGACAATTCGCCTTGACTTATCCTAGCTTGGCTAGTGATGAAAACTTGTCAGCTTTTTTACCATTAATTAGTTTACCAGTAAATAATACTATAATTCGGCAGACAGTGTCTGCCGAATTTAAAACCACACCACAAAACCTATTCCCTGCACTTCTAGCACGCGAGCTACAACACCCTTCTCTTTCATGGCAAGACAGTAACTATTACCAACGCTTATTTACTACCCTATCTTGGTCACATATACTGGAATTAACCCGTATCGACAATACTACTAAACGGGCTTTTTATGAAATAGAAAGTATAAAAGGTTCAATAGTAGTGATATGGATTTACCTATTGTTTACCATCCCGATTACGTTGCCCCATTACCCGAAGGTCATCGCTTCCCGATGCCCAAGTTTAGATTACTTTACGAACTACTACTACACGATGGTGTGGCACAAAAAGAACAATTTCATACACCCTCACGCCCACCACAGGAATTTATCGAGTTAGTTCACACTACAGAGTACGTTCAAGCTTACTGTGAAGGTACTTTGGATGCCAAAGCGCAACGGCGCATCGGCTTACCTTGGAGTCCTGCACTAGTCAATCGTACCTGTGTAGCGGTGGGCGGTACTATTCTCACTGCTCAACTCGCACTTCAAAACGGGTTGGCTTGCAATACTGCAGGCGGAACTCACCATGCTTTTCCCAGTTACGGATCTGGTTTTTGCATTTTCAACGATCTGGCTATTGCAGCCCGCGTGTTGCAAAAACTCGGTCTCGTTCAAAAAATTTTGATAGTGGACTTAGACGTACATCAAGGAGATGGCACTGCTTTTATTTTTCAAGAAGATGACAGCGTGTTTACTTTCTCAATGCATTGTGAAGTCAATTTTCCCGGTACAAAACAGAAAAGCGATTTAGATGTTCCTTTGCCAGTGGGAATGGAAGATGATGCTTATTTGCAAACATTAGCCAATCAATTACCAGATTTACTGTCTTTTGTCAAGCCAGATATAGTATTTTACGACGCTGGTGTTGACCCTCATATAGGTGACAGATTGGGAAAATTAGCACTCACAGATACAGGTATTTTTCGACGTGAAATGCAGGTTTTGAGTACTTGTGTTGCGGCTGGTTACCCTACTGCCTGTGTCATTGGTGGTGGTTATGCTGATGATATGAAATCCCTCGTATGGCGTCACTCCCTCGTGCATCGTGCGGCTAGCGAAGTATATCGTTTGTGTTGTTAAGTAACTCAAACGTAAGATGCAGAAATTTCGTGATTCCAGATACAATTTTAGAAGTATGGAGAGCCGAGGGGAATGATTAAGGTGCTGTTAAAAGGCTTTGAAGTAGAAATGTACACTGGTACAGCCAATGGTGAGATCGTCGGTCTCTCCGACAAGATTGTTACATCTTTGGATGGATTTGTACGCGAGCCAGATAATCGCAATGTAGAATACACAACGGCTCCGGCAGAAAGTTATGAACAACTGTTGTGTGCTTTACTACAGCCTCGTGTAAAGTTGCGAAATTATATCAAGCAATTGGGTGACTATACCCTTATCCCAGGAAGTTCTTTATCTTTGGGTGATAGCACTCACTTTTTTCGCTCCGATCCAACTAATCCCTATCACGATTATATCGAGCAAAGTTACGGCACTAAAGTCGTTACAGCTAGCGTTCATATTAATATCGGGATCAGCGATCTGGAATTATTAATGCGGGCGTGCCGAATTATTAGGGTAGAAGCGCCATTGTTCCTTGCTCTTAGCGCTTCATCTCCTTTTATAGATGGAAAAGCAACTGGATATCATTCTACTCGATGGGGTATTTTTCCACAAACGCCTGCTTATGTTCCTTTGTTTGAAAGCCACGCCCACCACGTTCAATGGGTGGAAAATCAGTTAGCAGCTGGAACAATGCAAAATGTTCGTCATTTGTGGATGTCAGTGAGACCAAATGGCGATCGCCGTCCCTATGACTTAAACCGTCTGGAGTTACGAATTTGCGACCTAATTATAGATCCAGTTGCGTTACTCGCCATCACTGCTTTCTTAGAAGCACGGTTGTTACAAGTTATCGAAAACCCTCGGTTAGATCCTTTAATTCAAAGTACTTTCTCACCTGAGGAACTCATCTCTCTCACAATGGCGAATGAAGCAGCAGCTGCCGCTACCAGTCTTGATGCTCAACTCAGGCATTGGCAAGATGGCAGAACTCTCTCAGCTAGAGATTGGATTAGTGAAATCTATCAGGATGTATGGCCGATCGCCAAACAACATGGTTTTGCCTGCTTCCTTTCACCACTACAAAAAATTCTGCGAGAAGGCAATGAAGCCCAACAATGGCTGCAACTCTACTCTTTAGGTATTAGCCCAAAACACATTATTTCCCAAGCGATTAGTGCAGCTAAGGATCGCGAAATCGAATTGGAAGACAAATTGTGTTCTTCTGTCAGTATCTAGTAAGGGACTGGGGACTGGGAATTGGGGATTAGTGACTGGGGAAAGACCAATGCTCAATCCCTAGTCCCTAGTCCCCATTGCCCCTCAACAAGGAGGGGGCCCTGAGTTCCCCAATCGCCAATTCAATAGATTTTCTTCTAGCAACCCCGCTTTTATATAAATTTTTTATATATTAAATTTAAATATACATTTTTTAAAAAAATGTCATAAGCGTGGAGAACGAGAAAAAGCGTTCTAAAAAAATTCTGTAGTAATTTTAAATTTCTAATCATAAGTATTAAAGAAAGATTTATAAAGAAAAGCTATATATGACCTCTATCCATAGATAGATTTGAAAAAAATGATACATTGTTTGTTCTAATATATTTATTCCTCCGCAAATGCCGCAAGTCGTCTTAGTTAATCCATTGATCCCTCCCAATACGGGGAATATTGCCCGTACTTGTGCGGCTACAGGTACTGAATTGCATTTGGTCGGACCTCTAGGGTTTGAAATTAGCGATCGCTATTTGAAAAGAGCTGGATTGGACTACTGGCCTTATGTCAAACTCCACTATCACGAGTCTCTAGAAGCTTTTAAAACAGTACATCAGTTGCGAGGTGGAAGATGGCTGGGCTTCAGTGTTCGCGGGAATTGCAATTATGTTAGCTTTCAATACCAGCCCGATGACTGGTTGCTATTTGGTAGCGAAACGACTGGGTTAGCACCTGAAGTCATATCGGCTTGCGATACCACTCTCTACATTCCAATGAACGAAAAAAATGTCCGTAGCTTAAATCTTTCGGTAAGTGTAGCAGTAGGTTTGTTTGAAGCCCGCCGTCAGCTTAATTATTTGCAGTAGGGATACATAATAAGGCAGAGGGCAGAGGGCAAAAGGTAAAAGGCGCAAGAGCTTAGAACATAAGCTTTTAGCTCGTTGTCAATCAGCTTTTTATTTACGTCATACCGCACTCAAAAACGGGCTTGGGTTCTTAGGTAAAGTTGCGGACTTCAAGTTAATTAATATTTTCTATAGAAAGAATTTGCGGAAAAAGATTTTGCAGTTGCTTATGCGGTAATAGTGCTGTAAATTATACTAATAATTTATCATTTTCCTCAAAAAATAGTGGTAAATACTTAAAACCATAGATAGAGATCTATAAGAAATTTGTATATATCTAGAGGCGATAAGTCAGAGAAAAACGATAGATTTTTATGAATTTAGGGTGTGCTGCAACAGGGGAACAAAAACCTGGAAAACCAGTCAAATTAGGCATTTGAGTTATGTATCGTCGAGTGTAATTTGATTCTCAAGAAAAATGGTTTGCGAGTTAATACGGTTGTTTTTTAGGGAATAATCAACGTAAAGTCGCGTGTGAGGTAGACGGATTAGATGGAAAAACTTTGAAGATATCTACAACAGGGTGTAGTTTTATGAGAGAAGTTGCAGCATCTAGTAGCAAGAGGTGACAACGGCTACAAAAACAGCCCGACTAACTCAGACAAAAAAATCTAGAGACAACTGTAAAGAGAAAAACTTATATGGTGTGTGTTTTAAGGTGTGAGCAATGTGACAGACAAGTTAACTCTTAAATTTAAATTTTTGATATACAGTGTGAACTTGTCTAAATCGGAGAAGCAAGGTAATCTTGCGTAAGTATCTCTGATGTGTGATCTCGATCTATTTTTCATAGTGATCTAAATCATTGACTAGTATCCGACAGAAAAAAAGGTCAGTTAAGCGCTAGCGATCGTAGGAGGTCCTCTTTGAAACGAGCATTGAAGAAGAAAGAAAAAGCTGAATTGGAAAACAACCAAAGCGATGATGTTCCGGTGGAGCAGGTAAACGCAATTCACGCACGGGGAAACAGCCGTCGGGTACCAACAAAAGCGGCGATGATAGGTTTGGCGATCTCCATGGGTGCTACTAGCCTTTTGGTAACTCGTCAAAGCGATGGAGCCATAGCAGCAGAGCCAGTAGGCAATCAGAATACAGCCTCAACGATTCCTTCTGCTTCTGACAGCGAGGTGAAGTTGGCTCCCACAACTCAACCGCAGCTTCCAACCGTATCATCGGTGAGTCTGCCAGAAAGTCCTTCTGTGGTCGAACCCACAGCAGTTTCCCAAGTTGCTGAGCTACGAGCTAAGTGGCAAGGTGTGGCAAAGGTGACGTCTGTACAGCCAGTGTCTGTACCAGTAGCGGTTTCTAACTCATCTCAAGCGGTCGAGGAACAGAGCGTTTCCCTAGAAGCATCCACCGTTCAACAACAAAACATCAAGCAAGAAGAGACCGTACAAACGCTCTCTAGTGCTTCGGGTCTTGTCGGAACTCAAGCCATGTCAGAACCCGCTCAACAAGAAGCAGTTCAGGCAGAAAATGCAGTAGAGCCAGAAGTTAATGCTCAACTGAAGGCGCAGCAAGAGTTTGCGTTGAACCAATTACAGCTAAAATCAGACCGTCTCAGAAAAAGTCTTAAGGACTTGCGGTCAAATCAAGCTCAAGAAACCTTACCAGTTGTGCCAGCAGGAGTACCACAGGTAACAGTCCTTGACAACAGGTCACAAGTAGAAGCGAGAAACACTGTAACAGAGCCATCAGAGACTGCAAACAATGTAGACAGAGAAAAACTCATTTCGCGGTTAAAGCAGAGGTTGGAAACAACTAAGGTACCAACACAAGTACCAACTGCTTTAGGTGTCAAGCCATTGGCGCAAAAAGACTCTGCAAGCTACGAAGTCAAACCTGGAGATACATTAGCTGATATTGCTAGCAAATACAACACTTCAGTTTCAGAACTCGTTAAGGTAAACAATCTTAACAATCCAAATCAACTCCGGATTAATCAACAACTGAAAGTTCCTGCCATAGAGAACAGCAACACTTCCATTCCACTGGCGATAGCACGTCCGCAAACGCCAAACGCAACTCCCCAAAGCCCTGCTATTTTCGGCAGTAGTGCTACATCCCAAGATAGTGTCAGCAACTCAATTGCTAACAGCAGCAGTGTTGCAACTCCAACAGCAGTTGTTCCAAACAACCCCTCTTGGAAAAACAGAATTGCGGCAACAACTACCGATAAAGCGATTGAGAACAATGCCACTGTCCCTGTGAAGACCCCAATCGTTGCTGATGATTCCGTTCGGAAAAATCAAATTGCACAAGGTAATACTAACAGCTTAGTTCTTGGCAATAGCAACGTAACCTTCCCAACAGCAGTTATTGCAGATAGTTCTGTTAAGACAGGAGCGACAACAGAGCGCAAAGCAACTTCTGCTACAAACTCTGACGCCAACTCTTCGGCTACTTCTTTAGGTGTTGGTGGTGATGCCCCAGTGCCAAAAGTTTTTACCGAAATGAGAGAAGCCCAGAAATCTCAATCCCCAGAGGCAAGAAAAGCTCGGGATTCTCAACGTCTTCGCAGCTTACAATTAGAAATTAACAAACTACGGGAGAAATACCGCGCTCAGCAATCTGGCAATGTTGTTGTTCCAGCAGTAGCTGAAACAGATAATGTTCCAGTTACAGTGTCTCATTCCAGTGAGAATGAGAATGTAGTACAAATTCAGGTTCCAACACCAAACAGTGCGTCGTTACAGTATTCAGCGCCCAAAGCCAATGGTGCAATATCCATTCCAGTGCCCAAGCCAATGACTGGTAACGCGAACCGTCAACCCGTTAAACCTGCTAACAATCGCCGATTCGCAAACGAACCCATTAATCCAGAGTTACTGCGCGAGCAACGAGTGGCAACTCCTTCAAAAGGGATGAATGCTTCCGAGATGCTGGGAACTATGCGAGGTACAACTGTTACTCCACAGTTACCACCTTTGGCAGCAGTCGATAGATACCTACCCAGACCAATTGACGAAAATCTACCCCCTCCTTCTACCTCCGCTAATGGTTATATATGGCCAGCTAAAGGTGTCCTCACTTCTGGTTTTGGTCCTCGCTGGGGAAGAATGCACAAGGGCATAGACATTGCTAACTCAATTGGTACGCCAATTCATGCAGCATCTGCAGGTGTTGTTGAAAGGGCTGGTTGGAATAACGGTGGTTACGGTTACCTCGTAGATATTCGTCATCCTGATGGCAGTATGACACGTTACGGTCATAATAGCCGTATTTTGGTTCAACCCGGTCAAACTATCCAACAAGGACAACAAATTTCTGCGATGGGTAGTACCGGTTTTAGTACTGGTCCTCACCTGCACTTTGAAGTTCACCCATCGGGTAAGGCAGCAGTAAATCCAATTGCTTTCCTCCCCAAAGAACGCCTGCAATAAGGGGCGGGCTGTAATTCAATGAAAACTTTGCTAACAGAGGGAGTTAGTCTCCCTCTATTACACTTTTAAGCTAATGGCTCGTTCCTAACAGTTAATTGCTTTAGATACCATTAGCCATTAGCTTAAAAATTAGCGCTCGGCATAGGTAGTCAAGAAAAAGTCTGTATGTTATATTAGGGGAGACTAATGAATGTTAAGGCTCAGTAGCTCAGTTGGTTAGAGCACGGGACTCATAAGCCTGGGGTCGTTGGTTCAAATCCGACCTGAGCCACTAAGGAATTATGAATGATAAATGATGAATTATGAAGCGCTCGGAGCAATGTACGAGGTTTCGGATAATTCATAACTCACAATTCATAACTCATAATTCATAATTTAATATGTCGAATAACCTCAGCAACAGAACAAGCTTGAGCGATCGCACCCCTGGGTTTATGTGGTTCGTCACCATCAAAAATTTCAGAGATAGACCCGATACAGCCATCATGCAGAAAGCTTTCTAACAAAGGTTGCCAATCAAAGGGTAATGGCTTTTGAGGATAAAAACGTTCCCAAGCACGGCTAAAAGGACCAATGAGCCAACTCCAAACAGTCCCCTGGTGATATGCGCGATCGCGTTGTTGAGGATTCCCTTCATATTGACCTATATACTCAGAGTCAGTAGGAGCAAGAGTACGCAATCCATAGGGAGTAAGCAGGTGAGAACGAGCTACGTCAAGTATTTGCTGTCCCTGCTTTTGCGAAAACGCGCAATGGCTAAGAGACAATGCAATAACTGCATTGGGTCGAATTTGACAATTGCGGCGATCGTCTGGCTCAATAGTGTCATACAAGTACCCCAATTGAAAATTCCAATATTTTTGCAGCGAAGCTTTTACCTGTTGTGCCTGTTGCCCATAACGTAATGCTTGTTTTGCAAAACGTGCGGAATCTTCAGGTGTACTATGCTCGCTCAAAATCTCTGCCCATCGATTTGCCCAACATAACGCTGAGTACCACAAAGCATTAATTTCAATTGGCTTACCACGACGGGGAGTCACAGGTTCTCCTGCAACCACCGCGTCCATCCAAGTCAGAGCTACATGACGTGCGTACCACCCCACTAGCCAATCCGTAGAATCAACTTGTATGTTGTAGCGAGTTCCTCCAATAAAAGCTTTATAGATCTGTTGTACTATGGGGTACTGCTCCGCTAAAAATTGCCAGTCTTGAGTAGCTTCTAAATAAAGCCCCAAAGTTTCGACCCACCACAGTGCTGCATCAAGACTGTTATAAAACGGCTCCCCACCAATATCAGGAAACGCATTGGGAATCAAACCAGCGTGGCAGTAACGCCCAAAGGTTTGCAAAAGCCCTTTTGCTAAATTATATCGCTGTGGAACAAGTGCTAACCCAGGTAAAGCAATTAAGGTATCGCGTCCCCAGTCATTGAACCAGTGATATCCAGCAATGACAGTAGGACCATCAATTGACGCACGATAAACAATAAATCGATCGGCAGCTTGTAGGAGTTGTTTCCATATTGGGGATTGGGGATTGGGAACTGGGGACTGGGGTACTTCCCAATCCCCAATCCCCAATCTCCAGTCCCCAGTCCCTCCCTTCCATCCAAAAATTTGAGACAATCGCTCTTGTTCTGCTTCTTGTGCTTCTACAAAAGTATCTGAGGTGAGAGTGCCTTGCGATTCGTTTGGAAAACCCACTCTTGCTTCCAGTGTCACGGCATCACCAGGATTGAGACGCACGCTTAAGTAACCAGGGCTGAACAAATCTTCTCGATCGCCCAATCCTCGCAATGTTTCTTCAGGCAAACCGTAATTCCAATACCAAACTGCATCAGCTTGATACTCTCCGTGCGTCCAGCGCAACTGCCAAGGCGTACCAAAACTCCTAGAAATAATGGCTTGCAAGCAAACTTGCTGTTGCCCTAACATTTGGGAAAACTGTAATTCTGGAATGGCTTTCTGTTGGTGGTGAAAATCGCGATCGCTCACAAGTACTCGTAGCCTTAGAGTAGAAACATCTGTTCCCTCATAACGATACTGAATCAAAACCCGATGACTCATAGAGGAGTGGAGATCGGATTCTTTTTCCCTACTCCCTTCAAATCCATAGGGCATGACCAAAAGCCTTGCGATTTGCCAGTCCTCTTCTCCCCAGATCCATTTTGGCACTGGGTTAATCTCAAAGTGGCGCAGGAGGTGATAACCTTTTGGCTCAATTTCACCGCTTCCCCAAAAATTTGTCCCTAGTGCTATAACTCGGTTTGGAAGTTCGAGGCTAGCTTCTATATGTGACAGCAGCAGGGTACGCCCTGAAGGTGGACTAGTGGCGGCAAACAACCAGCCATGATATGTCCGAGTGCGGATATCCGACACTGTACCACTGGCAAAACTTCCTAAGCCATTGGTTAGTAACCATTCTCTTGTATCTAAATCAACCATTTGCTACTCAAAATCGTTATGACTATGATATAGTCGTAACAGATTGCAATTAAACTGTTAGGGACTTTCAACAAAGTCTGAGAGATAAAGATAAAGCATTGAGGGAAAAGTGAATACTTAATCCTTCATACTTCATACTTTATCCTTCGCGCTTTCGGATGTAATTTTAAGGAGATATTTGTAAATGCCTCTTAGTTACCCATCAGAAGGATGCCTCCGTGTAGGTCAACAAGCTCCCGACTTCACAGCAACTGCTGTGGCAGATCAGGAATTCAAGACAATCAAACTTTCCGACTATCGCGGTAAGTACGTCGTACTATTTTTCTACCCCCTAGACTTTACCTTTGTTTGTCCCACGGAAATCACAGCTTTTAGCGATCGCTACGACGAATTTAAACAAATTAACACTGAAATTCTTGGTGTTTCCGTTGACAGCGAGTTTTCTCACCTCGCGTGGATTCAAACAGATCGCAAGTCTGGTGGGGTTGGAGACTTAAACTACCCCCTAGTTTCTGACATCAAGAAAGAGATTAGCGCTGCTTACAACGTTCTCGATCCAGCAGCTGGTGTTGCTTTACGCGGTTTGTTCATTATTGATAAAGAGGGTGTTATCCAACACGCTACCATCAACAACCTAGCTTTTGGTCGTAACGTTGATGAAACTTTGCGGACACTACAAGCTATTCAATACGTTCAATCTCATCCTGATGAAGTTTGTCCCGCAGGTTGGCAACCAGGTGACAAGACAATGGTTCCCGACCCCGTGAAGTCCAAAGTGTACTTCTCTGCTGTATAGTATCTCAGGGATCTCCAACAGATATAGCGGTTCTCAGTTGAGTGCAATACATTAAATAATGGTCTTGTGGAAAACAATGGTCTTGTAGAAAACAATGGTCTTGTGGAAAACAATGGTCTTGTGGAAAACAATGGTCTTGTGGAAAACAATGGTCTTGTGGAAAATAATGGTCTTGTGGAAAATAATGGTCTTGTGGAACGGGCGTCCCCGCCCGTTTTAGGCAAGCGTCCTCGCCAGCCCCACAAATTGTATTGGTTTCAAGTGAGAACCGCTATAACTTATTTGCTCTGAGGGATGGGCGTCCCTGCCTGTCCTCATATCTCAAATGGGCGGGGACGCCCGTTCCACAAGAAAATTAAGCAAACCGACTGAAAATCATATTGATAATCATTAAGGATTAAATTTATGATAAATTCAATGAGTCTAAACGGATTATTGAATGAGAGATTTTTTCGCAACTTTCTACCAATACCCGCAACCAATAGGTTAGTTGTAGGGCAAACTGTACCAGATTTTCAACTTCCAGATATAAATAACGGAACAACTGTAAAAATATCAAACTACAGAAGCAAACAACCAGTTATACTTGCTTTTACGAGAATTTTTACAGAAAAACATTATTGTCCCTTTTGCTTTCCTCATATCAAAGCTCTCAATGAACGCTACGAAGAATTTCAAAATAGAGGGATAGAACTTTTACTAATTACTACTACAGATCGAGGGCAAAGTAAGATAGTCGTCCAAGATTTAAAGTTGAAAATGCCATTATTGAGCGACCCAAGTTGCCGCGTATTTCAAACATACGAAGTTGGGCAAGCTTTAGGAGCACCCTTACCAGCACAATTTGTATTAGATAAAGATGGCAAACTCCTCTACAAACATCTATTCTCATTTCTTGACCATAATGCTAGCGTTGAGAAATTGCTAGCATCATTTGATGTTAGTGGTTAGTAGTTAGTGGTTAGTTGTTGGTGAGATTACAACCTAATATGTTGTAGATTGGTACGGGGATTAAATGTACGCAGATCGCGGAGTTTTTCGTAATACTCCCGTTCTTGAGAAGTGATATCTTTAGGTGGTACGATCGCCACTTTAATCAACTGGTCGCCACGTCCTCCCCTGGGTTGAGGCCATCCTTTACCACGTAAGCGCAAAGACTGACCAGATCTGACTCCGACAGGAATTTTAACAGTAACCATGCCATCAGGTGTTGGGACTTCAACAGATGTTCCCAAAACAGCTTCGTCAGGTGTAATAGGTATTTCACATACCAAGTTATCACCTTCAAATTGAAATAAAGAATGGGGTTGAAGTTCAACCTTAAGATATAAATCTCCTCTTTGTTGCGTGAAAGGGTTGAGTGGTCCTTTACCCCTCACACGCAAACGACTCCCAGTCTTTGCCCCTGCAGGTATACGAACATCAATAACCTCACTACCAAGACTGAGGTGTTTTTGAACGCCATGAAATGCTTCAGAAAAATTTAAGGTAATTGTCGCTTCACTATCTTGGGTAGCACCAGCAGAACCCATATCTTGAGTTCCATAGTCACTAAAGCCACCAAAACCACCAGGTCTACCTGTAGATGTACTGTAGCTGTAAGCTTGTCGTCCACTACGAGGATTAGCACTTCCGCCAAAGCGTCCTAATAATTCACTGATAAATTCATCAAAACTTCCATATTGGCTGAAGTCAAAACCGCCCATGTCAACTCCGACGCCACCACCAGACGGAAACCCTTCAGATGCTTGTTTCCAGTACTGACCAAATTGGTCATACTTTTTGCGTTTGTCTGAATCTGACAAAACCTCGTAAGCTTCGTTAATTTCCTTAAAACGTGCCTCAGCTTGCTTATTACCGGGGTTCACATCAGGATGGTATTTGCGAGCTAATTTACGAAAAGCTTGCTTAATTTCTTCTTGACTGGCAGTTTTACTAACTCCCAATGTTGCGTAGTAGTCTTTGAAATCAGTTGAAGCCATTTACCAGCCTCCTATAGAAATTCCCATTAAATTTTCTTATACATTTTCAGCCCTTGGAAGCGCGACAGCTTCTCTTAGAGCCTTTCTATAGATTCTGATATTAAATTAACAAAGATTAAAGAAAATCAAGTGCGGTTTTTGCTCTCAGCGCAAGTGCAATTCCCGTACTCTAAAGGTTAAAGAGAAAATCTCAGTAAATCATCAAGTCCTTCCTCTAAACTTGGTGGTGCATTGCGGAGTTGGCGGTGCATGCGAAATATGACTTCTTCTGGAACTTGACGCTGGCGTTTCTTATTCCGTGCCAGACAAAGCCAAACTGGAGTATCTACCCAAATACCTGTGATGTGAGTAAACCCTATTTCACGGGCTGAAGCAATCGCTTCTCGTCGTTGGCGGCGCTGAGCATTAGTAGCATCGTAGATTGCTATATTATCAGTCACTACCGTTTCTCGGAATTGCCGCAAAACTTCACGCCAGAGAACTAGCCAAGGTCCTTGAACTGCTTCACCGCCAAATAATTGTCCCCGGATAGTATCGGTAGAAATGATTCGTATCTGGGGACAATCTAATAGCAAATGCTTGGCTAGAGTTGATTTACCACTGCCAGGAAGACCTATAAGTAACAGTAGTTTAGACATGAGTTAATGGCTAGTTAATAGTTGATAGTTGTTAGTTGTTAGTCGGTAGTGGAATAATCAACCACTAACCACCAACTATTAACTACTAACCACTAACCACCAACTACTAACTACTAACTAAATTACTGTTCCATCAGGAATGACAGCATTTTTCAGCACTACAATAATGCCACTACGAATGTAAAAGCCTTGACTTTCTTTCTCAGCTTCTTGGATATTATCCTTGTTGACAATGTGTACATCGCAACCAATCCGAGCATTTTTATCAATGATGGCACGACGAATTGTCGTGTTACTACCTATTCCCACAGGAATTGGAGTTCTTTCGCAATTTGTTTGACGTTCGGCAAAAGGTTGATAAAAATCGGCTCCCATAATCAGGGAATCTTGAATAACACACCCACTTTCAACACGCGCTCGCACGCCTAAAACCGAGTGTTCAATTCGGCAGTTCTTCAGAATACATCCCTCACTGAGCATTGATTCTACCACTTGGCAGTCCAACATCTTAGTAGGTGGTAAGTAACGAGCTCGGGTATAAATTGGTGCGTTTTCGTCATAGAAACTAAAGGGTGGCATGGGTTGCTGAGTCAGTGCCAAATTTGCGTGGTAGAACGCTTCAATAGTTCCAATATCCTCCCAGTAACCCTCAAATAAATAAGCTTGAATGTTATGGTCTGCGGCTGCTGCTGGAAGAATTTCTTTTCCAAAATCTGTCCATTGTGAGGCGTCTTTCAACAATTTAATCAAAACGTCTCTTTTAAAAACATAAATGCCCATTGAAGCAATGTATGGCTGTTCTTGAGCTTGTTCTGGAGTCAAGCCCAATACAGTTGTATCAACGCGCATTTCAGCTTTTGCCTCACCTTTAGGTTTTTCGCTAAAGTTAATAATTCTACCAGAGCCATCAATTTTAATCAAACCAAAATCAGAAGCGCGACGGTCATCAATGGGTAGTACCGACAACGTAATATCAGCCCCTGTATCTCTGTGACGCTGAACGAACTGGCGGTAATCCATCCGGTACAAATGATCTCCGGATAGAATGAGATAATCTTCTACGTCCCATTCTTCCATCAACCACAGATATTGGCGAACAGCATCAGCCGTACCTTGGAACCAACTAAGGTTTTCTGGTGTTTGCTGTGCTGCTAAAACTTCCGCAAAACCTTCAGTAAAGCCAGCAAAATTGTAGGTACGGGCAATGTGACGGTTTAAGGAAGCTGAGTTGAATTGTGTCAAAACGTATATTTTGAATATCTCGGAGTTTATACAATTACTAACAGGGATATCGATGAGTCGATATTTTCCTGCTACAGGTACAGCTGGTTTTGCACGTAACTTAGTTAGAGGATAAAGGCGGGTACCTGCACCCCCTCCAAGAATGATAGCTAAAACACTTTTCACGCTAAGTTCTCCCGACGACTGCCTTCAACTCACTTCTTCAGTTTAGGACTGTCTGTAGCTGCTGATAAGGGGGGGAAGGTAGATTGTTATATTGCTTCTGACAGAATTTATGAATTATGGGAGTAGGAAGTAGGCGGTTAGGCTAATCTGATGCCACCTGGAGTTTTTTGATTTAACAAATTTAGGTTTTGAGACAGCTTTATATATTGTACCCAAGGTTGTTCGGACAACTGAGAAATAGCATTAGGGGATAAATCAGCTGTAAACACATCTTTTCCTGGTGTCACATCGGGTATGCCCAAGTTTTTTAATGTATCAGATGCATCAGCAGTATCTGCGGTTGTATTTGTGTGAATGAAGACCTTTAAACTTTGCTGTTGTGGGTCTTCAATTTCGTTGAGCCTCATTGTCAGGGCGGTATCTAACTTTTGATAATCCATCACGACCTCAAAGTGACGACTTTAAGATTCCCGACTTCTTTCGGAAATCTCCAGGCTATCAAACTTTGACAGTGGTTGATACTACCATTCGTTATAAAAAAGCTAGAGATTTTCTGTGTTAACTAATCCAAAACCCCATTTATTATCAAAAGTTCCTGCTGGTTTCCCTGGGATGGAGCAATTTTTTCGTAATATGTCTTTAATGGCAGTTGGGTCTAGATAAGGGTCGCGTTGTAAAAGCAGTGCTATAAGACCAGTAACAAAGGGTGCTGCCATGCTTGTACCCATCATTGCTACAAACTGAGTGTTAATTATACTGGTGCGATCGCAATTAGCACTGGAAGAAAGGGCAGAAACAATCATGGCTCCTGGTGCAGCAACATCTGGTTTTTGGGCATTATTCCGTAGGGGACCTTCACTGCTAAAATCTGAAATATCGTTTAATTGAAAACCCATTTCTTGCAACTTATTATCAATATCAATATAATTGGCTTTAGTTGTGTAGGAAGCGACTGTAATGGCACGACTAGCGCAACCAGGAGAACCAATTTTTACAGAATCTGCTACACTGCTACCTGTAAATAATACCGAGCCATCCAAAGTCCAAATGTCTATCCGCACATCTTGGGAAGAAGTGTTATTGAGTCGTAACTGCCAATTACCACCAGGTACGGGCTGACTAAAATTCCCCTTAGCCGAACCCCGAATTTGGACGACTATATTGTAGTCATCGTTAAATGGATCGGAACCTGGTGTTGCTATTTGTACCCGTGCATCTTTCAGAGTATGTTCTTGGGTGTAATTACCTTCAGTAATAATGGGTTGGAAAGGAGTCACGAAACCATTGGGGCTTCGGACGGAAACCTCTAACTGACTTGCGCTGGAGTACCAACCAGTTAATAATGCTATGCTTGTCTGACTGTATGGAACATTAAAACGCATAGTATGCTGTTTACCTGCAGGCACGATCGCTTGACCGTGAATGTTGTCATTCCCCTCGTTACCAGCCGCACAACAGACAATCTGTCCGGAACCGCTTTCGGCATCAATAATTTTTGATAACGAATCAGTGCCATCGTGAGCATCATAATGCCCACCCAAGCTTAAATTAATAACTGCCGGACGCCCCATCTCCCTAGCAACTCGGAAGATGTATCGAATACCATCTGCGATATGACCTTCATCTAAATCGCTTTTTACAATTACTAATTCGGCTTGTGGTGCTATCCCTCCATAGGTAACGTCATCACCTGCGGCAATACCAGCAACGTGCGTTCCATGACCGTAAGTATCTTGAGAAACTGTTAACAGCGAATCAGTTAACTCCGCCCCATATTTACCTTCAGCAACTCCAGGTCCCGACAACACTTGATCCCAAATACGTAAAATACGCCCTTCAAAAGCAGGATGTTTTGGATCGATGCCAGTGTCTATGATACCGATAATAACTCCCTTACCAGTAAGATTGCTGTTTTTCTTGATAAACTCTGGCACTCGTACAGCATTTTTTGCAACATCCATTCGGAGTTTAAGTTTGCGCGAAGGTTTAATACGTTGAATGGCAGGATCTTCAGATAGAGCATCTAAACTATCAATAGGTAAAAAAGCGGTGCGTACACTTCCTCGATTTTGGTTGACTTCGATACCATATTCTGATACGTGACTTAAATCGGCTTGTTCATCACAATAAAGAAAAACCAAGGTACGGGTTGGTTTGAGAGTGTTTCTGGGGGGAACTATGCTCAGCGTTCTTATCTGTGGAGTTAACGCTTCTTGTCCTTCTCTTTGATAATCTTCAAATGCTATCAGCAGTCCAGGAGAAAGTTTTTCGTGCCTCATTTTACCTCAGCTAAAGTTTAATGACTGCAAATGGGTAACAACATAAGTTACTTCAATATTATTGAGAAAACGTAATCTTTTTCGTTTCTTTACATTTAGTTTAAGAAAAAGGTGTACTTGATAACAATAGAACGAAAGAGTAAGATCGTTTAAGGAGATATTTATAATTTACACGCTTTACTGAGCTAAAACTTTAATGAAGTATTCACTATATATAGTAATCCTATTTTATTTGTGAAATAAAAGTAGGTAGGGCTAAAGCCCATTAATTAGGAGCGGGTGGTGGGCTTTAGCCCTACCTACGTACTTAATATTTTTCACAAAAGATTTATGATTCCTATACTTCAATTGAGTCTATTAATAATTTCTTAAGATTATTGACAATAGTTATTTAAAAACTCTTATGGTACTCGCATCAATGTTTATTCCCCACGGACACTGCTATCTTTGGCAACCAGAGTTAGTGGGATTGCATATTATTTCAGATGCTTTGACGGCAATAGCTTATTACTCTATTCCTTTCACCTTAACTTACATTGTTGAAAAGCGGCGCGATATTCCTTACAACTGGATTTTTCTCTTGTTTGGAGCTTTTATTGTTCTATGCGGTACAACCCACATCTTTGAAATTTGGACGCTTTGGTATCCCAACTACTGGTTATCTGGCTTTACAAAAGCAATTACTGCCTTAGTTTCCCTGTACACGGCTGTTGTGCTGGTTAAATTAGTGCCGCAAGTTTTGGTAATTCCTAGTGCTGCTCAGTTTGAAGCAGTGAAAAATGAAATCGTGGAACGCCAACGGGTGGAAGTGGAATTGCAAAAAGCTAAAGAAAATGCTGAGGCTGCCAATCGTGCGAAAAGTCGCTTCTTGGCTTCTATGAGTCACGAACTACGTACCCCCCTCAATAGTGTATTAGGTTTTACTCAAATTCTGCACCGAGATAGTTCTTTTTCTTCTGAATACAGGGAGTATATCAATATTATCCATCGTAGCGGTCAACACTTGCTGGAATTAATTAATGATGTGTTGGAAATGTCTAAGATTGAAGCAGGGAGAGTTAAGCTAAATATTAATACTTTCGATCTCTATCGCCTTATAGATAACTTGGAAGAAATGCTGCACTTGAAAGCCGCATCCAAGCAACTGACACTAACTTTTGATTGTGCATCGACAGTCCCTCAATATATCAGTACAGATGAGAGCAAATTACGTCAAATTTTACTAAATTTACTCAGTAATGCTATCAAGTTTACAGAAAGTGGTAGTGTAACTTTGCGTGTAAGACTGGCGACTGGCGACTGGGGAATGGCGACTGGGGGACAAACTACCCAGTCGCCATTCCCTAATCGCCATTCCCTTTATTTTGAAGTGACAGACACTGGTTCTGGTATCGCTCCTACAGAGATGAATTTACTGTTTGAAGCCTTTGAACAAACTTCTATTGGCAGACAAACAGCAGAAGGTACGGGATTGGGACTACCTATCAGCCGATTTTTTGTCAATATTATGGGTGGTGAAATGACCGTTAGCAGTATTGTGGGCGAGGGCAGTGTATTTGCTTTTAATATTCAGGTTGAAGTACCGCCCATAACACAGGTACAAACTAAATTATTTCAGAAACGAGTCAAGAGCCTTGCACCTAATCATCCAACCTATAGGTTGCTTATTGTAGATGATACTTGGGAACATCGCCAACTATTGCGATCGCTGCTTAAACCTGTGGGTTTTGAGATAAAGGAAGCAGAAAACGGTCAACAAGGTATAGAAATCTGGGAGAGTTGGAAACCTCACCTGATTTTTATGGATGTGCGAATGCCTGTCATGAATGGTTATGAAGCAACACAGCATATCAAAGCTACCTCTTTGGGGCAAGCTACTGCAATCATTGCTATTACAGCGAATGCGTTTAATGACGAGCAATCGCTAACCTTATCTGTAGGATGCGATGATTTTATCCGCAAGCCTTTTCAAGAGGAAGAAATTTTTGATAAACTTGCCCAACATTTAAATGTAAGTTATACTTACTTCGATTGCTTGCCTACAGAGCAAACATCACAAAATCGCTCTACTGGCTTAAGTTTAATCAAAAGAGATTTAGCAGTGATGCCAGAACAATGGGTGCAGCAGCTGTATGAAGCCGCTTCTGGAGGTAGTGACGAGCGTATTTTCCAGTTGATAACTCAAATTCCTACAGAGCAAGCTGCTCTAATCGATACTCTTCAACAACTGACAAGCGACTTTCGCTTTGACGAAATTATTAATGCTATAAAGCAGGCTTAGCAAATAATTATTCGTCACTTTTGTGAGGTGTATAAAGAAGGAATTAACCGCACCCTATAGCGGATGGACGCTGATGAATTGATACCTCAACAGATTAAGGAAATCTAGATTTGGTTATTCATTTTTAGGTGGATCTGATATGAGGTCATCAACATATTTTCTGAGAATATCTTGCCAATTTGGTATGGCTCTCAGTTTTTCCCTAACTCCTTTCCTGACTTTGAATTGAACGGGGTTTTTATCATAAGCTTCGCCTTCTTTCGGTTGGAATTTTTGGGTAGGCATAGTTAACTTATATTTTAATACCTAGTATACTAGATATCATTTTGAATAAGTTTCGTCAAATGTCAATTCTCATATGTCGCAAGGCTAAAAGCATTTATGTGTTGTGTGGTGTTACATTCAAGAATACGTGAAAAATTATACCTTAAATTATACCTTGGAAGTCGGTTTGAGAAATAGCCAAGCGACAAAGAAGGTAGCAGCCGTGAATAGTTGCGTTAAATCCAAGGCAGAAATATATCCATCTGAAAAAGATGCAATACTGCGATCGGTAATCCCAAAGAGCCAAGACGAGATACCAAAAAGCCAAATCCCATTCTTAAAATTACCCACAAATTGATTGGGGTTTGATGGTTGTTGGTTATTCATAGATTTTTTGTTCCAGTTGTAAAAAATTTGATGGTCAAGGAGACGTACCAGTTGATACGCACTTTTGTAAGCATTTCTTGGTTTGATGCTTGGACAAGCTCTAAATTTTTGGGTACTGACTCCTAGAGTTAAGTTACTCTTATATTAATAAATATTTACTACACTTGACAACAATACCAAAAGATATAACTACCCTATTGTATATTTCACAACAGAGAATAGCCCCTGTACTTTTCACTTAGAATTGTCGAATCCAGTCAAGATGCACTTTTTACGCTTATTAGATGTTTAATGTAACAATTATTAACTTAAGAAAATTTAATTTTCTGTAGAGATAGATACAATTTCTCATTTGTCACTGGTCATTTGTCACTGGTCACTGGTCACTGGTCACTGTTCGCTGAATTCTGTCTTTAGATACTGAGCAACTAGAGGCAGAAGTCAGTTAGATGGAAGTAGTGGAGTAATAGCGATATAAAATTATGTCAGCAGTGCAGGAATCAAAATCCCGATCGCGGATTGCAAATCATTCATCTAATGCACGACAGTTGCCAAAAACTAGGCAGGATGATGCGAGTTCCCCCATTGCAGCAACTGCGTCTCCACGCTTAGGGCTTGTTTGCATTACATTCTCCAAAGATGTTCGCTACCGAACCATAACGCGAACCCGCTACCTAGAACTTCCAGAAAATGAGCGTGAAACTGCTCTCAAAGTTATTTATCGAGACAACCTACAACGTTTGGATTTTGCATTAACTTTTTGCGTGCGAAACTCGATTCATCTTTACCGTATGCCATCCGGCTTATTTCCTATGAGCGACCTAGAAGATGAAGTCGGTGCAACTGTGTTGCAAAACATGAGTGCAGAGTTAGCAAAAATTGGACAAAGGGCAGAAAGAGTAGGCATTAGAATGGTGTTGCATCCAGACCAATATGTAGTGCTAAGTTCCGATTCACCGCAAGTCGTCGCATCAAGTATCAAAATTTTAGATCGTCACGCCCGCACGTTGGATTTACTATGCTTACCACGTTCTTCTTGGTCGTTGATGAATATTCATGGCGGAAAATCTCAACGAGCAGATCGACTTGTGGAGGTCATTTCAGGATTACCGGAGAAGATCAGAAGTCGATTAACTTTGGAAAACGACGAAAACGCTTACAGTGCTAGTGAAATTTTGGAAGTTTGCCAAAAAGCTCGCATTCCACTCGTATTCGATGCCCATCACCATATTTGCCATGAAAATTTAGAGAGTTATGACGACCCAAGTGTTGCTGAAATGTTTTACGCCGCACGAGAAACTTGGGATAACCCCGATTGGCAGTTAGTTCACATTTCTAATGGTGAAGAAGCATTCGGAGATAGAAAACACAGCGAGTACATTACGGCAATGCCGAGTGTATATAGAGAAGCACCTTGGATAGAAGTTGAAGCTAAACGAAAGGAAGAAGCAATAGCCCATTTGCGTACTTGGTGGGATATGGGAAAATAATTTTATTTGAAAGCTGGCAAAGTTTGTGTCTCCGCATGATTTAATTGAAAAAATATGGCAATAGCAATCGATTTTGGTACTAGTAACACGGTTATTGCTCGTTGGAACCCCGTTACGAAAAGCCCAGAAACTCTCAACCTACCAGGTTTATCGATTCAACAAAGTCTCAATCCACCTTTGATTCCTAGCTTGGTGTATGTTGAAGACGCTTCAAAGGGACAAGTTTTGGTCGGACAACAAGTGCGCGATCGCGGTCTCGATTTGAAAAACGAACCGCGATTTTTCCGGAGTTTCAAACGCGGTATCGGTGCGGATATTCAGGGATTCTTACCGGAATTAGATGGGCAAATCATTACCTTTGAACGAGTAGGGCAATGGTTTCTTTCTCAAGCGATCGAACAATTGGTATCCCTAGAAGGTGGAATTGATTCTTTAGTGTTAACTGTACCTGTTGATAGCTTTGAAACCTACCGTCACTGGTTGGGAAAAGTTTGTCAAGCCCTTCCTGTAGAGCAAGTGCGAATGCTAGATGAACCGACTGCTGCTGCTTTAGGTTATGGTATGACAGACCAAGAAACTCTTTTGGTTATTGACTTTGGCGGTGGAACATTGGATTTATCCATAGTACAGTTGGATCGAATCGTAAAAGAGACTCAAAAGCCTTTAGGATTTATACTTAAGTGGGGCAATAAGTCTTTAGCAGAAGATTCCAAGCAAAAGGTAAAAACGGCTCGCGTTTTAGCAAAGGCAGGGCAAAATTTAGGCGGTACTGATATCGATAATTGGTTGCTGGATTACTTTGCCAAAACTCAAGAGATACCAATTAGTCCTTTAACAACGAGATTAGCGGAAAAGATAAAAATTCAACTCTCGTCTCAAACTCAAGCAAGCGAAGTTTATTTCAATGATGAGACGTTTGAGAGTTATGAATTAGAACTCAACCGCGAGGTATTGGAAAACATTCTTAAAGAAAATTCCTTTTTTGAACGTCTTGATGAATCTATGACTTCTTTGTTGCAACAAGCGCGACGCCAAGGAATAGAAGTCTCAGATATTAATGCGGTTTTATTAGTTGGTGGTACAGTACAATTACCTGCCGTTCAAACATGGGTGAAGCAGTATTTTGCTCCGGAAAAAATTCGTTGCGAACGTCCTTTTGAAGCCATTGCCCAAGGAGCTTTGCAGCTGGCTCGAGGTGTAGAACTTAAAGATTTTCTTTACCACAGTTATGGCGTTCGCTATTGGGATCGCCGTAATAGCCGTCATAACTGGCATCCAATTATTAAAGCGGGACAACCTTATCCCATGGCGCAACCAGTGGAGTTGATTTTAGGTGCTTCTGTGGATAATCAGCCTAGCATTGAGTTAATCATGGGTGAATTGGGTGCAGAAACTGGTGGTACAGAAGTTTATTTTGATGGCGATCGCCTGATTACTCGCCGTCTTGGTAGCAGCGAAAGCAGCGTCAAACCCCTGAATGATAAAGATGGCGCAAGAACTATTGCTCAACTGACACCACTAGGACATCCGGGAAGCGATCGCGTCAAAATTCTTTTTTTAGTTGACGAGGAGCGCTTTTTACGGATTACAGTTGAAGATTTATTGAGCAATGAGATGCTGTTAGAAAATCAACTTGTTGCACAATTAAGTTAGTTAGTGGTTGGTGGTTAGTTGTTAGTTGTTATACTGTAACCGGCTAACAACTGTTCTTTTTTGAATGGTTTCATAGTATTTGTAGGGGCGCAAGGCATTGCGCCCCTACGACTATTCACAATTGTTGAAAAGTCAGTTTCTAAACCTTTTTTGGTATTACAAATACACGTAGGTAGGGCTATGCCACACATTCGCGCTTTGGTAGGTATTGCCCACCCTACCTATCCAACTCATAAAATCAGAACTCATAAAACCAGAATAGTAGCTATTCACCGCTAACCACTAACCAACAACCAAGTATTATGTAATTTTACGTAAACAACAAATTGAAATTAAGATTTAGTGAAGGAAGCCTTTTATACTTGATAACTTTCTGAGAAATCCATATTTTATAAGAGATATTTCAGTGTATAACAGTTCATGCAAATTCTTATGAGAGAGTACCCCTTATGGAGGGGTAGCTGCTGTTTGTTAATCTCTATGCATAAATTGGTAAACCGTATGTTGTCAAATGTACATAGATGATTGAAAGCAGTACTTGGAATCTACGCTAGTTTGTTGCCCCTATTACTTTTGCACTACCACTGGTGTCCCTATAGATGCCCACTTGAATAACCATTTAGCATGGTTGGGTGCTAAATTAACACATCCGTGACTAACTGGGGTTCCAAATCTACGATGCCAGTATGCTCCATGAATTGCATAACCTCCACTATAGTACATAGCGTGTGGAACATTAGGAACATCATAGTCGCTACCGCGCATTCGGGTAGACTTGTGCTTGGATTGAATTTTAAAAACACCAGTACGAGTTGGAGTAGATTTTTTACCTGTCGAAACGACAATTGCGTACACGGGTTTGTTTCCTTCCCAAGCCACTAACTTTTGTTCTGAAAGCTTAACCTGAATCCAACGCTGAGTAGATTGTCGTAACGTCTGTATTTGTTGTTTGATAACTTGAGATTTTGATTGTGCCAAAACCTCACCTGATGCAGCAGCAGAAACATTCAGAGCTAAGACTGCACCAGTCAGTAATTTCAAGGGACGTACCCAAATAGGAGAGAGCGAGCTTTTCATGGCAGACATGCTTCCATAATAGAGTTGGGAAAACGGTTTACCTGTCTCCTATACTGCCCAGTTTATAGCTGTAACATATCTATTGTCACTCGCTAGACCTGAAGACAGGTTTGAACTCATAGGAATGACCTGCTGTAGTCTAAAGCGTGCCTACAGCTAAAAGAAATGTTTGCCGAAGAACGGCGGCTATACAGAAGGATCATTTTTATGATTATGATTTTACAATCTATGTTTTCTAAAAAAGTGTTAGCAGGGTTAGGAATAACCAGTGTAGTAGCTACTATGAGTTTAGGTTGGGCAAAATTGCCCTCCCGACCAAGAATATGTGTTTCATCACTTCAAGATGCCTTGACGACTAGTGTGTCCATCACTCTTAAAGGTCATACAGCTGAGATTTATACAATAGCAATGAGCGAAGATGGTGAAATCCTAGCTAGTGGTAGTTATGACGGCACTATTAAGATTTGGAAGTTGCACGCAAGCAAAAACAAATTACTCTTTACCATCGCTGCTCATACTGATGCAGTTAAATCTCTGGCTATTAGTTCTGATGGTACTACCCTCGCTAGTGGTAGCTGGGATAACCAGATTAAGTTATGGAATCTCAAAACTGGCAAAAGAATTCGTACTCTTTCAGGACATTCAGACGATGTTGAATCTGTGGACTTTAGCCCGGATGGAAAAACTGTCATCAGTGGCAGTTGGGATAAAACGATCGCATTGTGGAACGTAAAAACCGGAAAAGTCATTCGCCGTTTGAACCAGAAAGAAGTTGTGAGAACGATCGCGATTAGTCCTGACGGACAAGTTATTATAAGCGGCACGGAAAATGGAAAAATCGCGATTTGGGAAGGTTCAACAGGAAAGTTAAAAACAACCTTGACCTCCCACGATAAATTTGTGTCCGCCATCGCCTTCAGCCCTGATGGAAAAACCTTTGCCAGTGCGAGTCAAGACCGAAAAATTAAGTTATGGAGTACTGAAACGGGCAAACTGCAACAGACACTCACTGGACATGAGAATACAATTTTATCCGTTGCTTTTAGCACAGATGGGCAGACTCTTGCCACTAGTGGTTACGATCGAGATATCAGGTTATGGGATGTTCAAACTGGACAGTTATTGGAGACCCTTACAGGACATGAGAAAGCAGTTTGGTCTGTTGTTTTTCGTCCCAAAACTAAAATGCTTGTGAGTGCTAGTGCGGATGAAACTATTAGAATTTGGCAATTTCCACTATTGCAAGAAGGCAGTCGCAATGAAAAAATTTCACTGCCAAGCATGAAAAAGCTAAAGTAGGTAGGGCTGTGCCGCACATTCAATATTGTAAGGCATTGCCCTACCTACGTTCTATTTTCAAGTCAGAGGAAGGCAGAAGGTAGAAAAAGTTGAGAATTGGAGAACTGGCCACTGTTAAAGAAGTAATCAACCTTTTTATACAGATTGTTGATAAGCCAAAAGTTAGATGAAGTTTTTTATTGTTGAAGGAAACTAGAAAATAAATAGACATTAACAATAAACATCAATAAAAAGCCATGACAACTAACAAAACCACAAATTCTAACAACACAATCTCTCAAGGCGAAGACCAAAATAAAGAAGCCTTAAATAAGAAAACATCCGTACAATTTGTAACAAGCGCTACAATAGGAATAGTAGTTATTATCCTTCTTGCGGCAAGCGCGTATTTCGGAATCATCAAGTTTTAATTTGGTATTAGCAAGAAGTAGAAGGAACCGTCAGTTGAAGGTTCGGTTAGGCTCACTGAATCTCAATAAGAAACTGCTAAATTAGTATGTAGAAGTACACATAACTATAGAAATTGCAGGTTTCTACCGTCAGCGCCCCGTACTAAAGTAACGGGGCTTCGCGCCCCCTAATTTTAGTTAGCTGACCGCGATTTAGTTCTTAACTGAACTACGTTATTGGCGAGAGTTAAAGTCTCACCTACAGATGCTGGGCTGTGTCTGTAGCCCTGAAACTGAGTGATTAAACAGATTTACAAGGGGTAAGTCAGTGTCGCTCGGAAAGTACCGACCAATAACTTTGTGCAGGTACGATTACTCCCGCAAGGAAAGGCTCTTTTGAGCAAAACCATTATGCGTACAGGTGAGACCAGCCCTGTAGAAAGGTATCCTTTCGGAGGGGACTGGCGAACCCGAAGGGGTTACAAAATATCAACTTGTAACTGCCCAAGTGAAAGTAGATTGCAAAACTACACGGTATCAAGTAACCCCAAGGCGGTAATGGAGTGAAGACGGCTAATAAATTAGCCCGTGTCTCGTTTCCTACGCAGGTCTAAAGACGCAAGGTTTCCCACGCTCCCGGAGATTTTTAGATGAATAATCTGTCAGATCTTAACCCAGAGTATTTTGGTAGTGAAGTGTCAGATGGAGACGTATTGTGGCAATACGTTCAATCCATGAGCCCTGACACCATTGCCCAACTTTCCAAACCTTCATCTCCCGAAGTGCTTCAAGCAATGGAACGCACAATTATTACTATGTTGGGAGGTCTGCCTTCAGAACACTTCAATGTTACCATCACAACAAGTCGCGACAACCTTGGAAAGCTGCTTGCTGCTGCAATGATGAACGGTTACTTTTTACGGAACGCTGAAAATCGGATGGTCTTTGAAAAGGCTTTACAAAGTGCAGATGCTCGCTCAGAAGATTAATAACAACTTTTTTGTGGGCGATTCAATGGGGGCGAAAACGACTCCCGCATTTTTTTTGGAGAGCTCGTCGCATTCATTTAGTGCTTTCATTGGTTGTAAAGACGCCTATTGAAGCGTCTTTACATACAAACTTTCCTTAGTCTTTCTTGACGTCTCGAGCCATATTAAGAAAGTAGTCCATTTCAGGGTTAGGACGGCGGTAACGAGTTTTGGTTTGTGTTTCGTTTGTTTTTGCAGGTTTGGATTCTGTTATTTTTGATGGCTCTGTTATACCGCGCTTTATTCCCTGTGCTGTATCTGGTTCTAAGAAATATTGAGAATTGGAATTGGAAAACCCAAACAGCTTAGCAAAAAAATTCTTAATGCTACTGAAGAAATTCGAGAGACCTCTAAATAGAAATCCGAAAAAAGCTTCAAAGCGTATAAAAGTATTTTGAATAACTTGTATTAAACGTGACATGGTAGCGTCCCCTATAGCTACTATGTATTTAGTATAGCTAAAAAATATTGCACTTTGGAAAATGTTGTAGGTCATTCTACAGTTGTAAATTAATGAAATATAGCAATCCTAAGAGATTTCCAAGATATAAATTATCCATCTTGTGGAACGGGCGTCCTCGCCCGTTCTATACTGGTGGCGGGCGGGACGCTCCGCACCACAAGAGAAAGTTGTATATTTTTTGATTTGGAAGTCCCTAATTGAATTATCAGAAAACACGTAATCAGATAATCCAAGATAGATGTAAAATTTAATTCATTCTTGGCAAATCTAATTCGCGGCTATACAAACGAAACCAGACGAGCGCTGGTTTCTTTAAGAAAGTCCACTTACGTGGACTTTGTTTTTATAGGTGCGAATTATATTCGCTAAGAGCGCTCGTAAGTTTCTTAGAAATGATTAATGATTTAGGATTGCTATATAAATATAGGAACCATAAATCATTTATGAAAAAATCAAACAATGCCAAGCAATATTCAAAGTAAGCTAAAATGCAAGCAGAATAAGCGTTTCTCCCTTTGAAAAGCCTCATGCTTGAAATCCTGCAAACTCGACTGTATGAACTAGAACAATTTGCAAATGCCCTCGTAGCCAACCAACTGACTCATTTGACGTGGGTAAGTGTAGGTATTATTTTCATTGCAGGATTGCTCACCAGTCTCACGCCCTGTATGCTTTCCATGCTGCCAATTACCATCGCCTACATTGGTGGTTATGAAGCAAAAAGTCGTTGGCAAGGTGTTGCTCAGTCAACTTGGTTTGCTTTGGGATTGGCAACTACACTTGCTGGGCTAGGTATTATAGCAGCTTTAGTTGGTAAAGTTTACGGTCAAGTGGGTCTTGGCTTACCAATTATTGTCAGTATTATTGCTATTCTCATGGGGTTAAACTTGCTTGAAGCTTTACCCCTGCAATTGCCTTCTTTTGGCGGGACAGATTGGATTTCTCAAGAATTACCCCAAGGAGTACGAGCATATTTCATAGGTCTTAGTTTTGGTGTCGTTGCTTCTCCTTGCAGTACTCCTGTTTTAGCTAGTTTGTTGGGTTGGGTTGCTCAAACACAAGACTTAGTTTTAGGTGCTGTTTTGCTCCTTTGTTATACAGCGGGTTATGTTGTTCCTCTAATTTTGGCAGGTACTTTTACAGCTTCTATAAAGAAATTACTAGAGTTACGCCGTTGGTCTAGTTGGATTAATCCAGTCAGTGGTGCGTTGTTGATAGGATTTGGCGTGTTTTCCTTGATGTCTCGGCTTCCACTAATGCAGTGACCACCTGACCACCTGACAAGTAACCAGTGACCAGTGACCAATGACCAGTGACCAGTGACGAATAAAAAATGACTATAGAAAATCCAGTTTCTGAAAAAACTTCTATATGGGTAGTACTAGGGCGCGTGCTGCGACAAGAGTTCTTACCCGTGTTGACAGATTTGCGCTTGGCAATTTTGATGTTACTTGCGATCGCACTCTTTAGCGTCAGTGGTACTGTTATAGAGCAAGGTCAATCAGTGGCATTCTACCAAGCTAACTACCCAGAACATCCAGCCCTCTTTGGTTTTCTCACATGGAAAGTCATCCTCATTCTGGGCTTAGACCATGTTTATCGAACCTGGTGGTTTTTGGCATTGCTCATCTTTTTTGGCACTAGCTTAACAGCCTGTACCTTTACTCGTCAGTTACCTGCTTTAAAAGCTGCCCAAAGATGGAAATATTACGAAGAACCCCGTCAATTTCAAAAACTAGCTCTAAGTGCAGAATTTGATAATGTAGAAACTGGACGTGCAACGACTCTACAAACTCTACTGCAAAAACGCGGTTACAAAGTTTTTCAAGAAAAAGAAAATACTCTCTACGCCCGCAAAGGAATTATTGGGCGCATTGGACCGATTGTGGTTCACATTGGAATTGTCCTGACTCTCCTGGGTGGCATTTGGGGCGCTATGACTGGATTTGTTGCCCAAGAAATAGTAGCTAGCGGCGATACATTTCAAGTAAAAAATATCATCGATGCTGGACCTTTTGCATTGGCTCGAATCCCCAAAGATTGGTCAGTGCGCGTCAATCGCTTTTGGATTGACTATACCTCCACTGGAGGGATCGACCAATTTTACTCGGATTTGTCTGTTATAGACAATCGAGAACAAGAAGTTGACCGCAAGACAATTTACGTTAACAGTCCGCTTCGCTATCATGGCGTTACCTTCTATCAAACTGATTGGGGAATTGGTGCCATTCGAGTCAAACTTAATAACAGCCCAGTCTTTCAAATTCCTATGGCACCACTCAATACTAATGGTCAAGGAAGGATTTGGGGAACGTGGATTCCTACCAAACCAGATTTAAGTGCTGGTGTATCCATACTGGCAAAGGACTTGCAAGGAATGGTACTTATTTACGATGCAAGTGGTAAGCTAATTGATACAGTTCGCGCTGGAATGGCTACTCAAGTTAATGGTGTCACTTTAAAAATACTGGAAATTGTAGGCAGTACTGGCTTACAAATAAAAGCAGATCCGGGAATACCCATTGTTTATAGTGGTTTCGGCTTATTGATGCTAGGTGTCGTCATGAGTTACTTTTCCCACTCTCAAATTTGGGCATTACAAAAAGATAGTCGCTTATATGTAGGCGGAAAAACCAACCGCGCCCAAGTCACTTTTGAGCGAGAAATGCTGGAAATATTGGATACTTTGAATTTACCATCTAACGATGAAAAGAAAACGGTATCAGTGGAACCTCAATCAGTTTAAGTTCGCCCAAAGATGAAGCAGCGCGTTGCGGAGGGTTCCCCCCGTTGAAGCGCCTGCCGTCGCAAAGGGCGTTAAATTGGGAGGTTTTCATGTGGTTGAAATATGGTACAGATGAAGATAAGACATTGGTAAGTATTGAAGAGGTCTCTAGAGGAAAGACCTCACTTAAATGTCCTTATTGCGACCAAGGTCTAACTGCTAAAAAAGGCAAGATGAAGGAGCATCATTTTGCTCATAATGGAGAAACCTGTCGTCCTGTGAAATCTCAAGAATTTCCAGTTCTGCCACTTTACGACACTTTCAACATACAGTTATCTGGTAAGGATTTGGAACAATTAAAACGGCTTTGGAAAGAGTATGACTCACAAAATTACTTAATAAGTCTAGACTTAGTTCCCTCTAATTTGATTCGAGCAGGATTATTACGAAAAAATGTTTCTACTCGTCCGTCAGGATATGAATTTACCAATCTCGGTAAAATTCCTGTTGGAGCATTAGAATTGTCACTCTTTAACGAAGTACAAGAGCCACTATTACTTAAAAAATTAATGAAGTTAGAGTTAGCTGTAGAACACGCTCAGCACAAAAATACGGTTGATTTACACTACAAGCTCACTGATTTAAAACTGTACTGCGTTCAACTCAAACGTATCCTCTCCTGTCAGTTGTACTTTTTAAAGATTCATACAATTAAAGAAACTTTATATAAGATAGGAGTCACCGAGCAACCTATTTCAGAGCGATTGGCACAGATAAAAAGAGATTTACTTGCTCATTACCAAAGTGTTGATATAGAGGTGTTAGGAACTTGGGAACATCGGGGAAATGTAGAATTGTACTTCAAACACCGCTATCAAAATTTTAACTATCCTATTGGGAATTTAACTGAGTACTACAAATTCAATTCGCGAGACAGCAAAATTGTGCTAGGTGACCTACAACAAATGAAGCCTAAAGTCCTCTCTTCAACGGAATGGGATATCCTTAAAGGTAAATTTCGTATTTGAAGCGGAAAGTTTCAGTTTCAAGAGATATCGAATCTGTGTAACGATAGTAGAATTGTTACTATAGCGGTTTTCAATAGGGTACGATACATAAAAATTTATGGAACCGCAGATAAACGCAGATGAACGCGGATAAGGATAATCTATACTTTCTTTAAGTGAAAACTTCTAGATTGTACAAAAAAGGGTGTAACAATATACACCCTTACTACCTGATAGAAATCATTTATGATTTGTGAAAAAATTTTGAAATTACAGTGTAGGAATAAACTGCTGCTTCTCAGGTACGGTTGTGTATTCAGCTACAATTTGCCGGAATTCCTCACCGTCAATGCTTTCTTTCTCAATCAGTAAATCTACGAGTCTATCCATAACAGTACGATTATCTCGTACAATCTGTTTTGCTGATTGGTAGCACTCTTCTACAATGACGCGAACTTGAGAATCAATGCGAGCGGCAATGGATTCTGAATATTCAGATCTGGTCATCCAATCACGACCTAAGAAAACTTCACCCGTTTGACTTTCTAAGGACACTGGACCTAAATCGGACATTCCAAATCGCGTTACCATTTGTCTTGCCATTCCGGTGACTTGTTGCAAGTCGCCACCCGCACCAGTGGTAACTTCAGCAGCACCAAAGATGATGTCTTCAGCAGCACGACCACCCAAAGCACCAGTGATTCTAGCTTTAAGTTGCGATCGCGTAATCAGCCCTTGTTCTTCATTAGGAATAAACCAAGTTAGACCTTGTGCTTGTCCTCGTGGAATTAGAGTAACTTTTTGCACTGGATCGTGGTCTTTGAGCAGTGTACCAACAATCGCGTGTCCGATTTCATGATAGGCAATCAAACGCTTGCTCTTGCTATCAACCAATGGCGTTCCTTCCATACCAGCCACAACCCGGTCTACTGCATCATCAATTTCTGTATTGGTGATGGCATCTTTACGGCGTCTTGCAGTCAGAATAGCAGCTTCATTGAGCAAGTTAGCCAAATCTGCACCAGTAAATCCAGGACAGCGACGGGCAATTGTTTCTAAGGAAACGCTAGGATCTAGTTTCTTATTACGAGCGTGGACTTTTAAAATTTCCAAACGTCCTTTGATGTCAGGAGCATCCACAATCACTTGTCTGTCAAAACGTCCGGGACGCAACAGGGCTGCATCGAGTACATCAGGACGGTTTGTAGCAGCGATAATAATGATGCCAGTGTTACCCTCAAAGCCATCCATTTCGGTGAGTAATTGGTTGAGAGTTTGCTCGCGTTCGTCGTTTCCGCCACCGATTCCTGCACCCCGTTGACGTCCTACAGCGTCAATTTCATCAATAAAGATGATACAAGGAGCATTATCTTTTGCTTTTTTAAACAAATCGCGGACTCGTGAAGCACCGACCCCAACAAACATTTCCACAAATTCGGAACCGGAAATGCTAAAGAACGGTACGCCAGCTTCACCTGCAATTGCTTTCGCCAACAGTGTTTTACCTGTTCCTGGAGGACCAACTAGCAGCACTCCTTTAGGAATGCGTGCGCCAACTGCAGTAAATTTCTCTGGCTGTTTCAGGAAGGTAACAACTTCTTGTAGTTCCTCTTTCGCTTCTTCAATACCAGCAACATCATCAAACTTGACTCCGGTTTTTGCCTCCATTTGGAAACGTGCTTTTGATTTACCAAAGTTCATTGCTTGACCGGGACCACCTGGTAGGTTGCTAGAACGACGGAACAGGAAAAACAATCCGGTAATCAATAAGACAGGAAAAACAAGGTTTCCTAACAGTCCCCAAATTGCTCCATCATTTCGCATGGGGTGAGCGTCAAAACTCACTCCTTTCTCTTTAAGCTTTCTAATCAATTCAGGAGCACTCGCTGGTAAGTCTACCCGCACTCTCTGTACGCGGTTATCCAATTCTGGATCGACGGCTTCCACAATTGCCGTTCTGCCACCTTCATATAGATCGACGCCTGTCACGCGATTGGCATCTAAGTATTCTAGAAAGCGACCATAAGTCATGCGAGTGCTGGCTGCATTCTTACTTAGGTCGGTTGGAGCACCCGAAAACGCGCCCTGCCAAAAGAAAAAGCCAATTACCAATGCTGGCAATGTCCAGAGTATTAAAACTCTCCAGGAAAATTTCATTTTTGTTTGCCTCTAGATAGTGCAGCAGCCCAAAAATAGAGCTTTTTAATCAATGTTTTTATATTTATGTGTCAAAGCAACAGCTGCCCGCCTGTTAGGCGAGATGCAATAACTGAGACAACATTCATAATCTTAATTAAATTTAACTTAATTTTGCCCCCTTGTACTATATCTATTTGGCGTGAAACCACACTTGACTCACGGCAAGATATATACTGAATGCTAAATTCAGGCAATTGATTTCTTTTTTATTAAATTTCGTCAGGATTTATTCCTTGCGATCGCCTTTGGCGCAAGCCGTACCCGGCTTATCGCAATAGCTCGGCTAACTTTGCCGCCCGTTGCTCGGCTTGAGATGCTCGTTGTTCGGATTGAGACGCCCGTTGCTCGGCTTGAGATACCCGTTGCTCGGCTTGAGATGCTAGTTGTTCGAGTTCCTGAGAAGTTAACAAGCGTTCGCCCGTTTGAGCATCTACCATGACAACTCGACCATCTTGAAGCCCGATCGATAACCCGACTGTCTCAAACAAAATAAGTCCGTCTTCGTCAGGAGTTAGTGGTAAATACTGACCATCAACCAAGCGATAACCCAAGACTTCCTCAATCGTTTGTTTGCGTTGCTTGCGTCTGTCAAAGATTAAATACTCTCGTACTCCAGCACGAGCATACTGTTTGACCTTGGTTTCCCGATCTTCTTTACCGTAGCGAGGAGAAACAACTTCCACAATTAACCCAGGACGAACTCCTTCATCCGGAACAACAAACTCAGTACGGACTTGCTCTTTGTTCTGCAATCCAAAAACAACGAAGGTGTCGGGACAGTGGTTTTTCAAATCTGGAGTTCCCCACTTAACAATTAAATCTCGAAAAACTCCTGTTGTGCGATCGTTAGCGTAGCGGCGAGTCAGTATATCCTTAACACTACCTGCTATATCCTCATGAAAAGTACTGTTGGGCAAGCGATATCCTTCTTGTGGGTGAAGAAACTCTTCTGATGTCAGAGGGATTCTAAAATAATCTTCGCTACCATCTGGCTGAGTTACAATTTCAGTACGCCAGCCCCGTTCAGTAAAATCTTCTGATAAATCCTGAGATACCGTAACTGTCATAGTTATCCCTCCCTACTGGTCACTGGTCACTGGTTACTGCTCACTGATTATTTACTTGATTGGGTAATGCGTAGCGTATAAGGAAGATACTTGTCCTTTGTATAAGACCCAATCCAAATATTGTAGCTTCCTGGCAACCACTCACCCAGAATCCCAGGATTTTTGTTATCAAAATCGTCATTACACCAAACGCCGCCAGGTCCTTGAATAATTAACGTGGTATCTTCCGGGCTTTCTACTTGCAATTTTAAATAATCAAACTTATTTGTTAACTCTAATGTATGGTCTGGTTTTTCATCAAAAAACCCCGTACACGAACCTGTAGGAGTTTCTCCCTTGCCAACAAGTTGCTTCCCTGGTATGGAACCGCCACTCATACCGCGAACTGTCATTGGATCTGGAGAAACTTTGTGACTAATAGTCATATCCCCAAAGATTGGAGGTGGTGTTTCTTGTTGAGCATCAGCTGTTGTAGTATTTACTGAAGCGATCGCAATTGCTGCGACTGCCAAAGAAATTCTTATCCCTTGATTTATAACTTTTATCAACATCTGAATTACACATTTTCTTAAGTACTTCTTATGACGTTAATTTTACATAAAAAGTTCCCAATACGAGGGTATGTAGATCGCGTTTTTACAAAAAAGTTATAAAAACGTTCCGGATTTTTAGTCAACCAGAAGAAGTGATACGAACTAGAACTCCAGACCACCCCTCGATCCGGTGGCTCCTACCTCTCCTCGTTCCCAGGTAGAACCTGGGAACGAGAGGAACGAGAGGAACGAGAGGAAAAACTGCTCTGTATGGGTAGTTTAGACTGCTTGAAGCAAACGTCGCTTATCCAAACCAATTTTATTAAGCAGCAGCCAGGATTGGATGAGATCCGGACCGTGCAAATCTCCTGTTAACCCAGCCCTGAGAGAACGCATAACCAAACCTTTTTTGACGTTTTGCTCCTTCACAACTTGCTTAATCAATTCTTGAGCGCTAGCTTCTGTCAACTGCTGATTATCCAAAGCATCTACAATCCACTTGAGAGTAGCAGCAGAACCTTCTTGCTTTAATTGTGCTTGTGCTTCCTCACTAAATTCAACTGTATCTACAAAAAAGAGTTGTGAAATTGAGACTGCATCTGTCAAGCGAGTAAGACTCGGACCAATTAAAGTGACTAACTGTTCCAACCAAGGACGATCGCGTCCTCCTGTCAATTGGTATCCTGCTTCTTCCCAAAAGGGGATTACGAAATCTGTGAGCTTATCAACAGGCATATTATGAATGTACTGACTGTTAATCCAGTCCAATTTTGCCCAATCAAATTTTGCCCCTGCTTTATTGACTCGCTCAAAGCCAAACACTTTGGCTGCTTCCTCTAAGGTGAAAAGTTCTTGAGTTGAGTCTGGGGGAGACCAACCTAATAGTGTCATATAATTCACCAACGCCTCAGAGGTAAAGCCCATTTGCTTAAAGTCAAAAATAGATGTTACTCCATCTCGCTTGGAAAGCTTACGTCCTTCTTGGTTGAGAATAAGGGGTGTGTGGGCAAACTCTGGGACTTTGGCACCAAAAGCTTCATATATAAGTATTTGTTTGGCGGTATTAGCAATATGGTCTTCGCCTCGAATTACGTGAGTGATTTGCATATCTATGTCATCAATCACTACAGCAAAGTTGTACAGGGCTACACCGATATCATCGGCGGCTGCACGAGCAATGACCATATCACCACCTAGATCGTTCCCCCGCCAAAGCATCTTGTCACGGACTAGATCGTTCCAGACAATTTCGCGATCGTCATCAATCTTGAACCGAATTACAAAGCTTCGCCCTTCTGAAGTGAAAGCTGCTTCTTGTTCTGGGGAGAGATTTCGGTGACGGTTATCGTAACGGGGAGCTTCTCCTCTCGCTTTCTGCGCTTCTCGCAGCGCTTCTAGTTCTTCTGCAGTAGTGTAGCAGCGATAAGCCAATCCCTTATCTAAAAGTGTTTTAACTGCTTGTTTGTACATTTCCAAACGCTCGGTTTGGAAAAATGGCCCTTCATCCCAAGTCAGCCCCAGCCAGCGCAATCCCTCAAGGATGTTATCTGTATATTCGGGACGCGATCGCTCGACATCTGTATCTTCTATTCTCAAGATAAATTGACCGTCATGATGGCGGGCGAACAACCAGTTAAAAACGGCTGTTCTTGCTGTACCAATGTGTAAATTCCCAGTTGGGCTGGGAGCAATACGGACTCTAACAGTCACTGGAAGTTCTCTCTTTTATCTAACGCACAACTTTTGTAGCTTATACCACTATAAGAAACAAGCGCTGATTCCAAATCACTTTCAATTCAGTACTCAGCACTTGTTTCTTCTAAAGTTTAACGGGACTGACGGGGCTCGAACCCGCAACTTCCGCCGTGAC